>JAPKMV010001058.1 GCA_026645635.1 Caldilineaceae bacterium | reverse complement strand
CGGTCTTTCCTGCGGCGGTGCAGCCCCACGTCTTCGAGGAGTTGGCGGCGGAAGGGCTGACTGCCCACAAGGTGCGCAAGCTCTACATCGACGGTTTTGGCAACGGCGACACTTATGTCAACATCACCAACACCATCGACTTGAAGCTGGCCGCGCTGCGCAAACATGTCAGTCAGATGGGCGAGTGGGATCCCGAACCGATGCTGCGCCAGTGGTCGGCCGACGCGGCCAAGGGCAAGGAGATGCAGTACGCCGAGTCGTTTCGGGTGATCACGTTGGTGAGCGACGAGGATTGGGCGAAGATGATGGCCGGTTAGGTTCACCGTTGCCCATTGGGCTAACTGTTCCTGTGACTGATAGCTCGGCACTGGAGTGAGTGTCTCCCGTCGATAGATCTCACTGCGGTCCATTCATTCCGCCACCTGCATTGGCTGACGCCGCAGCCTGTTCCCTCTGGAGGTCCGCCGTCTCATGGACATCTTTGACATCCACGACCAGGTCGTCGACCGCTATCAGCAGTATGTCCGCAGCTTTTTGGCGATTGCCGACGACGACATCCGCGGGTTCATAGAGCGCGCGATTTTCGAAGAGCATGCGCTTTGGCCCGACGCCCTGGTCCAACTCAATCCCGCGTATGAGCGCACCACTTCGGTCGAAGACATGGTACGGAATGTGTCAATAATAATGAGACACGAAAGTCAGATAACAACTGTCGAGAGTTCGTGTCGTCCAGCAATCCCAACAACGGGCAATTGTGTCCCGGTGGCAGCGTCGGCGCCCATTGCCAGCTTTGTGGGTGTGTTGAGTCTGAACGCTTCTTCGGGTGACCAGGGACGCGGCGGCAGCGACGGCAGCGCGGTGAGGATGGGCTGATTGACTGCTTCTGAACATACGCCAACCCAGGCCTCCGTAGACCTATGTGCATTATGGTGTTTGGCGTTTCACAGTTCAGGGGCTATTCCGTCTATGTTTTGTCCGCATCAAAGCACGGCACTAGGAATACGAAGAAGCAGAAAGGCGAAATCTACGTCACTGCAATGCAAATACGAGCGCCACAGGAAATCTTATGTCGAATCAAATTCACACCCGCGCGCTGCGCGACGATGCTGACTTCTGGCGCATGCGCGAACTACTGAGCGCAACCTTTCCGATCACGCCGATTGGCTTGAACTGGGACGTGCGCCGGTTGGACGGCAAACGCTTCTATGAGGCTGACCCGGCGGCCAACCGGCTGGCAGCGCGACCGGTGCAGTTGTGGGAAACCGGCGCCGGCGACCTGGTGGGCTATGTCCTCCCCGAAGGCCGCGACGACGCGCACATTCAGATTCACCCCGACTACCGCCATCTGGAGCCGGCGATGGTGGCTTGGGCCGAAGAGAATCTCGCGGCGCCGGCCGACGACGGCGGCCATGCACTCGAGATCTACACCTACGACTACGACGCGCTGCGCCAGCGCATCCTCACCGAGCGCGGCTACACGAAAATGGAGTATGGCGGCATGATCCGCCACCTGCGCATCGGCCGGCAGCCGCTGCCGCCACCGGAGATCGCCGCCGGCTATACGCTGCGCACCACCGACCCGGACGACCTGGCCGACTGCCAGCGCATCGCCGATCTGCTCAACGCGGCGTTTGGCCGCACCTTCCATACCGCACTGGAATACCAGAACTTCACCCGCCGGGCGCCCTGCTTCCATCGCGAACTGGACCTGGTGATGGTGGCGCCCGACGGTGGGTTTGCCGCGTACATCGGCGTCCCCTAC
>JAPKMV010001057.1 GCA_026645635.1 Caldilineaceae bacterium | reverse complement strand
GCTCCAGGGCACTTCGCCCAGCACCAGCCGTTCTCCGTCCGCCGCAACCAGGTAAGCCCACAGCCCCAGGCCGCTGGGCGGCGCGGGCACGTTGTCCAGGGCAATGGTGATGCGGTCACTGGTCGGGTTGGCCGCGGCCGCGCCATGTTCCACCAGCCCAGTGAGGGGCGCGGGTGGGAAGTAGTCGGCTGCATGTTGCGCGGCGGCGAAAGCCGTCAACGCGCCGCCCTCGCCCGCAATCGCCTCGACTTCGCCGTTCTGGTTGAGATCGACGCCGTCGCGGATGCGCGTGGCGAGATCGCGGGCGGCAGTCGCCGGCGCGGTCGCGTCGGCCGCATTGGCTGCCGCCAACACCTGCGCCGCCTGGGCCACCAACTGGTCGCTCCAGGTGTCGGCGCCGTCGGCAGGCGCAAAGTTGGCGATGACTGCGCTGGTCGCGACGGCCTGGTCGAAGATGTGCGGGGTGACGCCTGCGCTCTCCGCCGCAGCGAGCATGTTGAGATCTACGTTGGCAGCATAGCGCAGCACGCCGAAGCCGTCGCCGGGGTTTTCGGCAGTCCCATCGCCGTTGTAATCGAGATGGCGCGGGTCGCTCTTGCCGTAGAGAATGTTGAGCACGTGTTCGGAATGCACCCGCGCGCCCGCCAGGTTGCCCGCCGCGGCGGACGAGCGCGCCAGGTTGGCGTGGGTCAACATCATACGCGCCTCTTGCACCAGGTCGACGCCGTAGCCCACCTTGCCCGGCGTGTTGTCGGCGGCCACCACCACGGTGCGCAGGAGATCCAGCGCGGCAGGGGGCAGCATGGCGGCGAAGACTTCCTTTTCCCACATCATGCGGAAGGCGTCGTACTCCGCCACCAGGTTTTCCCCGGGGAAGTTGAGCGCGGTGGCAACGGCGCCGTTAGTCACCGGCAGTTCGCCGCAGTAGAAGCCGTTCTCCTGGTCGAGCAGATAGGCTTGCAAGCTGAAACCGGCGGGAGGTGGCTCCACGCCGTTCAGGTTGAATACCAGGCGGTCGCTTTGCAGGGAGGGCGCGCCGGTGTCCACGTCGCGCACCATCACCGAACCGACGAGGTCAACCACAGCGGCGGCGAATCGGGTGGGGCCGGCAGCCGCCCAATAGGCGACGGCCGGCCCGGACAGCAGCACGGCTATCAGCGCGGCCGCCAACGCCGCGCCTCTAACTGCTGTGACAGATATGCGTCTGCGCATGTTGCCTCTCCTTCTGGCCGCTGGCTTAACGCGTCACCAGCGGCAGGTAAACCATGCCCGCCCCTAACGGCGCCTCCCAGTCGCACACAACGCGGCATTCAGCGCCAGGCAGTCTTGTACGTAGAGGGCAATGCGGCGGTGTGTGAATGGGTTTCGCATCAGGAAAACGCCCCTTGGGTGAACGAACGAAGTACTTTACTGCGGTGAAGCGTGAAGGGTGCGCATCATAGCGTATCGCAGAAGTGGTGTCAAACCGTGTATGCGCACCCCCTCCCCGCACGGCAAAGCGCCAAAGTTGACGCATCCACCAATGCAGCATAGGATCACGGATAAACATGGCGCACACCCGGTGAACGGGTGATGTAAGTGACAGGTGCGTGCATTACCATCATCTGATCAGTCATCACCTGTCGCCTGCCACCCATCACCCACCACCTTCACAAACGGGAGAAACAGATCGTGAAACGACAACGAACGGCTCTCTGCCTGGTTGCCCTCCTCTTGGCTGGCGCGCTGCTCCCTGTCGCGACGACCTTCGCGCAGAGCGCCCAGCG
>JAPKMV010001056.1 GCA_026645635.1 Caldilineaceae bacterium | reverse complement strand
CGCCACGGCCAGCGTCGCCGGGTGGTAGCCCACCCCCCGCGCATAGGCATTGAAGCGCTCCGCCACAACGTAGTGCTCATCGTCGCCATAGCGCTTCTGGTACATGGCGTTTTCCACCAGCCGCCCCGCCGCCGGACGCTGATCGACGCCGTATTTGCCGGTCAACAGACCGCCGCCCAACGGGCTGTAGGGTATCACACCCAGCCCGGCCGCGGCGGCCAGCGGCAGCAACTCCACCTCGGCTTGCCGCTTCACCAGGTTGTACATCGGCTGCATGACGGCAAAGCGCGCCCAGTGGTTGAACGCCGACAGCCCCAGCGCCGTGGCGATCTGCCAGGCTGCCCAGTTGCTCACCGCCGGGTAGAGGATTTTGCCCTGCTGCACCAGCGTGTCCAGTGCGGCCAGCGTCTCCTCCATCGGCGTGTTGGTGTCGAAGCGATGCACGAAGTAAACGTCGATGCGGTCGGTGCCGAGGCGGCGCAGGCTGTCTTCGGCTTCGCGCAGAATATGGCGCCGGTTCAGCCCTTCGCCGTTGACGCCCTCGCGCATGCGAAAGCCGACCTTGCTGGTGATCACCAGCTCGTCGCGGTGGCCGGCCATGAATTGACCGAGCAGCGATTCGGCGCGCCCGCGGCCGTAGACATTGGCGCAGTCGAAGAAGTTGACGCCGGCATCGCGGCAGCGTGCGTAGAGCGCCGCTGAAGTCGCTTCGTCGGCGTCGCCGCCAAAGGACATCGCACCAAAGCAGATGTTGGAAACGGTGACGCCGGTTTGGCCTAATGGACGGTATTGCATAACTACCCACTCACCTCGTCAATTATCGTTCAGCGGTGTCATTGCGTACTTCGAGCAGGCATGGGATCCGTTTTTGTCACCCTCTCACCCTCTCACCTTATCGAGTATATCACGCCTGGGCGCCGTTTCGATGTTGCGCAACGACTTGGAGCCAAGATAGCCCGCCACGCAGACCGCCGCCGAGAGCGTCCCGCCCAAGATGAATACGCCGCGCACGCCGATGACTTCCGCCAACGGCCCGGCGATGGCCAGTCCCAGCGGCCCGGCCACTCCAAAAACGACGTTGAGCAGCGAGAAGGCGCGCCCCTGCAGTTCATTCGGGATGATCGTCTGCAAGATCGCCATCATCGGCGCGTTGCCAGTGGAGAAGGTGAAGCCGCTGATCGTCCACCAGATCACCGCCAGCCACAGCCAATTTGCCGGCGTCAGCGCAGTCAGCGCCACCGTTGCGCACGCCGCCGCAAAGGAGAACATCACCAGCCGGATGCGCCGTTCGTGCCAGACGCGCACGCTGACGATGACGCCGCCGGCAATGATACCCAGCCCGGCGAAACCCTCCATCAATGCGACCTCGTTGACGCCGCCGCCAAAATATTGCGTCACCAGCAGGGGCGTGAGCGAGAAGGTCGGCAGCACGGTCAGCACCACCAGCCCCGTCACACCGTAGAGCGCCAGCAACCCGCGCTGATGCAGGACATAGCGGGCGCCCTCGCGGATATCCGCCAGCACGGAATTGCCGGTCGTCGCCGCGGAGGGCGGCGGCTGCGGGATGCGGAAGAACAACAGCGGCGTGATCCCCAGCACCGCCGTCACCACGTCGATCATCAGCGCACCTTGCAGCGGCAAAAAAGCCAGCGCCAGCGCACCCAGCGGCGCCGCCGCGATGGTCAGGACGCCCTGCATCGCCTGGTTCATTCCCGCCACGCGCGTCAGCCACTCCGGCGGCGCCAGATTCGGCGTGCTGGCCAGCGCCGCCGGCCC
>JAPKMV010001055.1 GCA_026645635.1 Caldilineaceae bacterium | reverse complement strand
GTCGGGCAACCCGATCACGCTCTCCAACCTCAATCAGATCCGCGAGCGCCGCGATATCGTCACCTACGACCAGCGCGGCACCGGCTACTCCAACTACTTGCTCTGTGCGCCATTCTCGTCGGCGGTCGGCATGTTGCTGGCCCGCAACGAAGACCCTGCCGTGCAGGCGCAGTTCGAGACGATTCAGAGCAATCCGGTCATGAATATTGCCATGAAGAACAACCTCTGCGCCGGGATGTATGACACGTTGACCGACGTCGATCTCGGCCAATACAACAGTGTCGCCAGCGCGCAGGACATTCTCCACCTGGCGGAGGCGTTGGGCTACACCGAGGGGTACAACCTCTACGGCACCAGCTATGGCACGCGCCTTTCCCAGTATGCCATGCGCACGACGCCCGACCAGGTGCGCAGCGTGGTGTTGGACGGCGCCCTGGCGCCGAGCCAGGCAAATGCGACCCTGACCTTCGCCAAGCGCTTCGAGCAATATCTGAATATCTTCGCCCAGTGCGCCGCCGACGACGCGTGCAACGCCGCCTACCCGAACCTGAACGAACGCTTCGCAACCCTGCTGGCCGAGCTCGAGGCCAATCCGATTGTGCTCGACCCGCCCATGGTGGTGAATCCCAACTGGACGGCCGAGAGCAGCCTGCCCCCGGTGCTGAACCAGATCGACCCGAGCTTCTTCGTGGGTCTGGCCGGTCTGAGCAACTTATATCCGAATGGTGGTCCGGCCAACCTGGCGCCGCGCACCATCCTGGCCCTGGAAGAAGGTGACCTCGACTACGTGCGCAGCGCCTTCGGCGCGCCCGATGCGCCCGCCGCGGCGGACGCCGCCGCGCCCGCACTCGTAGCGCCCCCTGTCTCCGCCCAGCCCGCGTTCCAGCCGGATCAGCCCTCCTTCCAGGCCCCCTTCAGCATGCTGCTGATGTTGGCCCAGAACCTGGCCGCCAGCGGCGACACCGGCATCGACACCCACTGGCTTGCCATCGCGCTCGACGATCTGCAGGCGCGGCTGCTGGCCGGTGAGGATCAGGTCGACTTGATGGAGGATCTGATGACCCTGGCCGTCGTGCCCAACCTGGGCGTCGATGCGCAAAAGCTGATCGACTATGCCAACGAACACCTGAGTGCCGACGCGGCGGCAGCGGCCAATGCCGTGGTCGCCCAGATGACCCACCACGACGTGCGCAAGACGATGTGGGCCATTCAGGACGTCGCCATGAAGCTGGGCAACCCGGAGGCGCGTCATGCCTCTGCTGTCCAGCAGAACGCCGTGAATTGCGCCGAGGACCTTGCGTTCACGAACATCGAGGAATCGCAGGCTTATCTGGACGCCTCGCCCTTCCCGCAGTTGCTCACGCTCCCGGTGGAGGTCAACAACTTGCTCTTCCAGAGCTGTGAGTTCTACCCCAAGCCGTTGGACGAAAGCGTTGCCGCGCCGGTCATGAGCGACATCCCCACCCTGGTCTTCCAGTCGGCGCTGGATGTTCAGACGCCGCTGTCGTGGGCGCAGGACATTCTGGCGAACCTGACCACCGGTTACTACGTGGAATGGCCGAACTTCGGGCACGTGGTCGCGGGCAAGGACTATCATAGCTGCGCTGGCGACATCGCCGCCGCCTTCATGGACAACCCGGCGCACGAACCGGATGCCAGCTGTGCGCAAAGCGCAGACTACATGCTGAAGTTCGTCCTGCCTGAGTAGTAGACTATCGCATCCGCCGGCGCCAGTCACTTGGGAAGGTGACTGGCGCCGGCGGGTAGCTGCGCCTGAGC
>JAPKMV010001054.1 GCA_026645635.1 Caldilineaceae bacterium | reverse complement strand
GCAGCGCGCAGGTGTGTGGCGGCTGGTCGCCGATGCGCCGCTGTCGTCGCTGCAACTGGGCGCGCCGCCGTCGCTGTACGGGCTGATCCTGGCGCGCCTCGACCGCCTGCCCGAAAGTGCGCGGCTCACGCTCAAGGTCGCCAGCGTGATCGGGCGGGTCTTCGAGGGTGATCTGCTCGCCGCGGCGCACCCGGCGCGACCGGATGCCGGGACGCTGGCCGCACACGTGGCCGTCTTCCAGCAGCGTGAATTTGCCCGCCTGGAGCAGAACGCCCAGCAGCCCGTCTACATCTTCAAGCACAACATCACCCAGGAAGTGGTCTACGGCACGCTGCTGGAGCAGCAGCAGCAGGAACTCCATCAGGCGGTGGCGCAGGCGCTGGAGCAGCGGCAGCCCGCGGCCATCGAGCGGCTGGCGCACCATTACCAGCAGAGCGACACCGGCCAGCCGGCGGTGCGCGCCAAATCGCTCCACTATCTGGAACTTGCGGCGCGGCGCGCACAGCACGATTACGCCAACGAGACCGCGCTGCGCTATTTTCGTGCGGCGCTGGCGTTGGAGGAGCGCAGCGCGTGGCGGGTGGAGGAGGCGCGGCTGCTTCACGTCCTGGGGGAGCGCGTTGAGGAGGCTGCCGTGCTGGCGCGGCTCGCTACGCTGCCCGATGCGCCGCAGCCGGCGACAGCATTTCTGCGCGCTGACTACTGCGAGGCGGTGAACGCCTACGATGAAAGCCGCGCGGCGCTGCAAGCAGCGCGGGCGCTGGCGGCAAGCAGCGGCGACCGGCAAGGCGAGGTGCAGGCGCTGGCGCAGCTTGGACAATTGGCGCTGCGCCAGGGAGACCTGGTGCAGGCGCAGGGTTGGTATGCCCAGGCGTTGGCGGGTTTGGGCGACGCCGACCTGCCCACGCCGGCAGCCGGCGATGTAGCCTTCGGGTTGGGCGTCGTCTACCGCCAACAGACGGATTTCGCTGCGGCGGAGGCGCAGTTCGCTCGCGCGCTGCGCTGTTACGCCGGTGCGGGCCGCCGCGCCGATGAGGCAAAAAGCTACACCGCGCTGGGCACCGTCGCATTCTTTCGTAAAGACAACGCCACTGCCCTCGACCTCTTTCGCCAGGCGCTCACCATCCGCCGCGACATCGGCGACCGCCAGGGCGAAGGCAGCAGCCTGCTCAACATCGCCCAGGCGCTGGGCGCGACCGGCGACTTTGGCCAGGCGCAGGAATTGCTGCGCGGCGCGCTGGCGATCCAGCAGGCTATCGGCAACCGCTGGTGGGAGAACCGCGTCTGGAACGAGTTGGGCGTGCTGGCATTGCTGGTGGGCGACTGGGCCGGGGCGCGCGCCAACCTGGAACGGGCGCTGGCGTTGAGCAGCGCGATCGGCGATGAGGCGGCGGACATGATCACGCTGCTCAACCTGGCGCTGACTGCGCGCGGGGAGGGGCGTTGGGCCGCGGCAGAGACCGAACTGCGCCGCTGTCTGGAGATGGCGCGGCGCCAGGCCGATGCGGAAGGCGTTGCGAACTGCCAGACCGAGCTGGGGCTGCTCTACGCGGATGCGGGCGCGTGGGAATCCGCGGAAACGTGCGCGGCCAGTGCGCTCGCCACCTATCTGGCGCTGGAGATGCCCGCCTATGCGGTGACCAATCATTCGACGCTGGCGTTGGTGCACCTGCATGCGGGGCGGCTGACCGCGGCGCTGGCCGCGACTGCGGAAATCGAGCCGCTCGTGCGGGCGGCCAACGGCGACGGCATCGACTATCCGCAGCGCGACTGCTGGGTG
>JAPKMV010001053.1 GCA_026645635.1 Caldilineaceae bacterium | reverse complement strand
AAACCAGGCACCCCAAACGCGCCAATCGACCGCCCATAATGCTCACCTCTCCTGTACCTTGAACCTGTCTTGCGATCATTTCGATCAACGTCTGGATCGAATTCGTCTCTCTTTGGGGTCGGGTGCAGTGCACAACAATTGTGTACATGCTTTTCATGCATCGTGCCATAATTCGATTGGGTTGACAAACGAAATTTGGGAGACACCGCGGCTTGCCAGTTGGCATGGAACGCAAAGATAGGGTACCATTTGGCCGTCACTAGATTTCAGGGGACACGGGGCGGAACGAGGACAGCAGTGTGCGACGTTCCCGCCTTGCAAAAAACCAAGCGCCTGTAGCTCAGCGGACTAGAGCATCGGTCTTCGGAACCGAGAGTCGGGGGTTCGAATCCCTCCAGGCGTGCCAGCGAATTTTCGTTGGGTGACTCCCAACAGATGCTCTCCTGTTGCGCGATGCGGGCAGTGCAGCAGGAGAGTTTCTATTCGCAGCAACCAGATCACAGCAACGATTTTGCAGCAAAGTCGATTCGAGGCAAGGCATGAGTGAGCAACTGTCCCCGCGACAAGTGGACGAGCGCATCCGGGAGATGGCGCGCGTGTTGCAGGAGTCAAAGGTGGGACTGCTGCAGCGGCTGGCCAATCACATTGGCATGGAAAAGATGGAAGACCTCTTCCAGCGCACGCAAGAAGCTGTGGCAGCCGGCGGGATGGAGACAGCCAGCGGCGACCGTCAGCGCACACCCGGGGGCATCTTCTTCCACCTGACGCGCGACTTTATGACGCCGAGCGAACGGCGCAAGGTCTTTCGCGTCGGCTCCCCGCGCAGCGGCGAACGGCCGACGCCGCCCAAGAAACCCAAGGAACCCAAACCCGCGCCCACCGCACCGCAGCCGCCGACGCTGGAACAGGTGCTCGGTCTGATGCGCGCCGCCGCCAATATCCCTACTGCCCAGAAAGGACGGGCCGTCGTGAAGACAACAGTCATTGGTCGCCCCAAACAAATCAAGAAGATGGACACCTGCACCCTGGTGGTGATGGGCATGAAACCGGTGCCGGCGCTGCCCAAGGGGCTGCCGCCCATGCCCGACACCGACGGCGCCACGGTTGTCGTCTTTATCGCCGCCAAGCAATGGCAGAAGGTGGAGTCCGCGCTCAAGTCCGACCCCGCCGACGAGCTGATCGTCGAGGGCTTCCCAGCCAACGATCCGACGCGCAACCTCACCGGCATCTGGGCGCAGTCGTGCACCACCAAAGGCATTCAACGCGCCGTGCGCGAGCAGCGCCTGGCCCGGGGCGAAGGCAATGAGGGCAGCGAGGAAAGCCATGAGTGACGCATTCTACGCACCGCAGCGCGCGATGGTGATCGTTGCGCACCCCGACGACATCGAATTTGGCTGTGCGGGCACAGTGGCGCGCTGGGTGCAGGCCGGCGCCGAGGTCTGCTACGTGCTTTGCACCAGCGGCGACGTGGGCATCGCCAAGCCCGAATTGACCCGCGCCCAGGTGACGGAAATTCGCGAGGCCGAGCAGCTTGCGGCCGCCGATGTGGTGGGCGTCAAGGAAGTCGTCTTCCTGCGCGAGCCGGACGGCACGCTGGTCAACACCATCGACCTGCGCCGGCGGCTGGTGCGCGAGATTCGCCGCTTCCGTCCCGAAGTGGTGGTCTGTCTCGACCCGACGCTCTTCTTCGTGAGCAGCAACACCTACATCAATCACCCCGACCATCGCGCCGCGGCCACTGCGGCGGTGGATGCGGTCTTTCCTGCGGCGGGGCAGCCCCA
>JAPKMV010001052.1 GCA_026645635.1 Caldilineaceae bacterium | reverse complement strand
GGATGTCGCCCGGTTCCAGGCTGGCGGCCTCCGCGGGCGTCAACACGACCCGCGCCCGTCCGGTCACTTGGCCGGGGCTGGCGGCCATGCCGGTGATCACTGCGCCGTCACTGGCCACGGCGGCCACCGGCGCACCGGTTCGATCCAGGGCGTCGGGCGCGGGCTGGGTGAGCCAGTAGGCGTAGGCGCCGCGGCGGGCCGCGGCGCGGGCGGCCAGGTCCAGCCCGGCAGGCGCCGGGGCGCCGGCTGCGACGACCGCGGTGAGTTCGTCGGCCACCAGAAAGAAGATGTCGTCGTCCGCCGCCAGCCAGCCCCGCGCAGCCCAGCGGCGCCCCAGTTCGGCGTAGAGATGGCGCATGGGCAGCAGCAGCTTGACGACATAGTGCTGGCCGTTGTCGCGCAGGCGGGTGAAGCGGTGGAGCCGCGCCAGTGCCTGCTGGAAGGAGCGCCGCTGGAACCAGTTGAGCCGCGCCGCCACCTGCGCGGTGGCCTCCTCCCGGCGCTGCGCCGCGGCACGGTTGAGGGCCGCGGGCGCGCTCGACATCGTCAGATAGGCGGCCAGGGACTGGATCACCTGTTCCGGCGCCTCCACCCAGCGCGGGTAGAGCAGCTCCGCCTCCACCATGCAGCGATGGCCGTGGCGCTGCAAGAAGCGCTGCAACTCCGCCAGGAAGGGCGCGGCGGCAGGTTCCGTGCGCAGGGCCGCCAGAGCCTCCGCCGGCGGCTGGGCTGTGATGACGCTGTCCAGCCCGGCCGCGCGCAGCGTCTGCGCCATCGCCCAAAGGTCGGGCGCGATCTCCGCGGCGATGACGCCGGACAGCCCGCCGGCCAGCGTATGCGCCAGCCCCGCATCGCCGCCGTGTTTGGCCAGAAAGCTCTCCATCTGCGCCAGCGCGGACATGGAGAGGGAGGTGGCGTTGGTGTGATAGCCGATGTAGGTGAGGATGCGCGCATACCAGACGTCGCGCGCCTCGGTGAGCAGGTCGGCGTCAGTGGCAGAAGCCAGATCGCGCGCCATGAACGCGTCCACCCAGGCGTCGATCTGCGGGAATTCGGCCTCGAAGCGATCCACGTTGCGCGCCCAGCCGGTGGCCACTTCCCAGTACCAGGGCAGGTGGCGCAGCACCCGGCCCAGCCGCCACTTGTCCGCGTCGGGCGGCCGCGCGCCAGGGTGCGTCAGCCCGCTCTCGATCATGCTGACCGGCATGCCATAGCCGTGGGTGTAGGCATAGAGGAGCGCGCCCTCGTTGAGATAGACATGGCCGAAGGCGCGCATGCACCAGCGAATCTGCTCCTTGTAGGGCGCGTCGAGGCGGGCGACCATGTTGGCCATGCTCACCTGGGTCATGTGCTCGGAGATCGACCAGGTGAGGGGCGTCACCGGGTCGGGCCAGCGTTCGCCCAGGTCTTGCTGCGTCCAGAAGTCGAAGGGCTGCGGGGTGAGGCCACCCAGCGTGGGCCAGGCATCGTCGCCCGGGGGTCCGGCGGGCGCCGCCAACGCGGTCACCGGCCGCGACTGGAGCAGCACGACCGCGCCATCCGCCACCGCCCATTCCACATCCTGCGGCTGGCCGAAATGTGCCTCCAGTTCACGCCCCAGGCGCACCAGCTCGGCGACCTGTGCGGGTGTCAGCGCCAACTGCTTGCGCCGCGCCGGCGCGACAGCGACTTCCGCGACACCTGCCGCCGTTGCTGCGGTCATCACTGCCTTCTCGCCCACCGTGTGCCGCTTGATCCGCCCCGTTGCCTTGTCCGCCACGATCTCGTCGGGGTTGACGCGGCCGC
>JAPKMV010001051.1 GCA_026645635.1 Caldilineaceae bacterium | reverse complement strand
GCCGGCCAACGCATTGACGTAGGCATCACCTAGTTCAACCCGCAGCTTATGCCAGCCCAAAAACGGCGGATTCCCCACAATCACCTCTGCCGCCGGCCACTCCGGTTCTACCGGCTTGCCGTCTGCGTCGTAGGCCAAGATCGCATCCATGTGCTTGATGTTGTCCAGCGGCTTCAGGATCGGCTCGGAGACCAGGCCATAGCCGTTGTCGTGCAGCCATTGCAGGTAGCCGATCCAGACGGTCGCCTGCGCCAGTTCGTGGGCGTAGTCGTTGATTTCGATGCCGTAGAGTTGCTCCGGCGACGGGGCCAGGCCGGGCAGGGGCGATAGCATGGACAGCCCCAGCTCGCTGGCGAAGATGGCGACCTCCTTCCACAGGTCGAGCAGAAGACGCAGCGCCACGTAGAGAAAGTTGCCGCTGCCGCAGGCCGGGTCGAGCACGCGGATCGTGGCCAACTGCTGGGCGAAGGCTTCAATCAGCCCGCGCAGTTCGTTGCCGGCGCGGGTGGCCACGGCGCGCGTCGGCGCCGCGTCACGCTTCTGCGCCAGTTCCGTCGCCTGCTGTTTGACCGTCGCCCATTCGCGGCGCAGCGGCGCCATCAGCACCGGCTCCACGATGAGCAGGATGTCTTCCTTGCTGGTGTACTGTGCGCCGAGCTTGGCGCGCTGGGCCGGGTCAAGGCTGCGGGTAAAGAGCGTGCCGAAGATCGCAGGCTCGATGGCCGACCAGTCGAGTTGCGCGATCGCGTGCAGGATCGCCACGCCGTCGGCGTCCATGTCAATCACGGCGTCGTCGTCGAAGAGGCCGCCGTCGAAGTAGCGAATCTCATCCACGCCAAAGTAGTCGCCCTCGGCCATCGCGCGGAAAAGCTGCCGCACCTGCCGGTTGAACCCTTGCGGGTTGCGGCGGCCACCATCGACCAGCTTGGTGAACAGGTCGCGCGGCAGCAGGCTCGTGTCCTCGGCAAAGAGGCAGAACAGGAGGCGAATCAGGTAGTGGGCGATGGCGTGCGGCTGATGGCCCCACTTGCGCAGGTGTTCCGCCAGCCGTGAAAAGCGCACGGCCGCTTCCTCGGTGACTTGCGCTGCGGTCTTCTCCGGGCGGAAGGCTTCGGGGTTGTAGAAGATGTTGCGGATCTGCTGGATGCCCTGGGGCGTCAGCAGGTCGTCCAGCGCCACACGCACCACCTGCTTGGTGCTGTTGGTGAAGTTGGTGTGAATGAAGAATTCCTGGGTGTTGCCGGTGATGAGCAGCGGCGGGTTTTCCAGGGACTCCCGGTATTGCAGAAGCTGCCCGTAGGCGCGTTCCAGGCTCTTGTCCGGCCCTTTGTACTCGATGGCAAAGTGCCCCTTGTACCAGACATCGGCCCAGCCCTGGCCGCCGCTCTGCTTGGCGGCGCCGGCCTCAAAGGTGAAAAACTTGTTGTCGGCGTCAAGGGCTGCCGGCGTTGGATGGCCTACCAGCGCGCACACGTCGAGGAAGTGCTGTTGAGAGACCTGGCGTTCGGTGGATGTGTTGCCGCGCCACTTGGCGACGAAATCTTGGGGATTCATGGGCTGTTTTCGGCTTTCGGTCTGGATGGTGGCGCCTTTGATTTTGGGGAAAGATACATGGATCGATGCGGGGTTGTCAATCTGGCCGGGATATCTGTTTTCTCCTGGCGTCTTTGCGCCTTCGCGTGAGATTCCTTATCGCCGATAAAGACTACTGCAGTAACATCTGCGCAATGAGGCTGATTCTGGCTGCAGTCCACTTGTAGTGGACTTGAGCTTTCAGCCTGGAATTGAT
>JAPKMV010001050.1 GCA_026645635.1 Caldilineaceae bacterium | reverse complement strand
CGACGTATCCACGGCGATTTGCACCGCCTCCTTGCTGCAGTCGTCCACCACCGTCAGCGTCTTGAGTCGGCCTCGCGAAATTCACATCCGGCTCGCTTCGAACATGGCTGTCATGCGACGGCACCTTGATGACGATGCCAGCTGTTGATCGAGCTCGGTGACGACATGCATTGGCCCAACAAGCGCAACGCCATGAAGGCAAAGAGAAGCGCGGCAATGCCGCCGCGGGCGATGGCCCGCAGCAGCCAGCGGATGTTGAAGCCCGCCGCGCACAGCACCGCGTGCAGCGCGTCGCCGTCGCTGCCCTTCAGCCAGCAGCGGCGCATCCCGTGATCCTGCTTGGTATGCCCGATCGTCGGCTCGATGGCCTGCCGTCGCTTCAGCCAGCGTCGCTGCTGATCGGTCATCGTCCGGTATCGACCCCTGTGGATGATGTTGACGGGCACCAGGTGATCGACGCCGCGGTAGCCCAGGTCGACCACGGCCGTGGTGGGCTTGACGCCCAGGTCTTGCAGCAGCGTGGTGGTCTGCTCGATCTGACCGGCCAGCGTATGGCCGTCGTACGGGTTGCCGGGGAAGCTGCGCGCACCGACGACCAGGCCGCTCTTGTGCGTGACGGCCATGCTGACCTTGACGCCGAACTCGAAGGGCTGACGGGCCTTGCCCTTGCCGATGCACTCGACTTCCGGGGCGTGCAGCGCATAGAGCTTGTTCGAGTCGTGAGGCCGCTGCCGCTGGATGCGCCAAGCCCGTTCGATCCAGGTCTTCAGGCTGACATGAGTCTCGTTGCCGAGCTTGCGCTCCACGTCGCGCAGAAGGCGGCCCAGGATGATGCGCTGGCGTCGCAGCACGCGGCGCAACCGCTTGAACTGCCGGGCGTGTGCGTAGCCGCCAGCACGACGGCGAAGCTGTTGCCCCTCGGCGGCATAGCTCTGCTTGAGCTTGATGCCGGCACGCGTGGCCAACTGCGCGATCTTGGCGCGAGCCACTTCCAGCAGCCGGCTGTCGCTGGGATGGGCGACGGCCTTCTCCTGCACGGTGGTGTCCACGATCACGCGTTCGAACTCCGAGCGCTTGATGGCGCCCATGTCCACGGCGGCCTCGATGGTGGTCTTGAGCAACTGCTCCACACCGGCCTCGCCCAGCACCTGGCGGAAGCGCCCGATCTGCGAGTCGTCGCACGGCAGTCGTGGTTCGAAGTAGACCTGGCCGCTGAAGAACTGGAAGTACACGTCCTGGGCCCAGCGCTGCACGACGGACTCGTCGCTCTCGTTGTAGGCGTGCTTCAGGTACAGCAACGCGACCATCAGCCGGATCGGCAAGCGCGGCCGGCCGGCGTTGCTGACCCCGGCACCGACCAGCTCGGCCGTGGTGCCGAACAGATCCGTGTCGGTGACGGTGTGACCCGCGCGAGATCGATGGGCGAACAGCGGCGCCAGCGACGCTTCGATCTGCGCCCAGGGCATCCGCGTAGCGAGCACGGCCAACGGGTGGCGCATGTCGATCATGTGGTCCAGGCGGGCACGGAAGAAGTCGTCGGTGGCCATCGGCGCATCGCCTCCAGAACTCCCAGGAAACGAGGCCCATTGCACCGCTTGCTGGGAGATCTGACCATCGGCAATCACCCCGCAAAGCCAGCGTTCATGCGGGTTGGCGCGGAATTGCAGGGCCGACTACGTGGTCAACAGCACCTTCGGTGGCGCCGCCGGCTACGGCAACAGCTGCTCCAACGGCGCCGGGCTCAGCGGGCTGGGCGCGTCCTTCGCGGTCTACAACAGCCTGTTCAGCCA
>JAPKMV010000104.1 GCA_026645635.1 Caldilineaceae bacterium | reverse complement strand
CGCGGCGCGCATGCACGCCCTTACCGAACGACCGTCCAACGCCCCGATGATCGACCCGGCGCTGCTGCCGCCCGGCGTCGACCGCACGCAGATGCTGGCGCTGCCCACCGGCAAGCTGTGGAAACCGGGCCGCGTGCTGCGCGTGCGCTTCCTCGACGGCGACCCTGCCATCCAGCAGAAGTTGCAGCCCTACGCCCACGTCTGGAGCCAGCACTGCAGCATCACCTTTGTCTTCGGCGATGACCCGGAGGCGGAGATTCGCATCTCGTTCAAGGATCGCGGCTCCTGGTCCTACGTCGGCACCGACTGTCTGGGCGTACCCAAGAACCAGGCCACTATGAACTTTGGCTGGCTACGCCGCGACACGCCCGACGAGGAGTATTCACGGGTCGTAACCCACGAATTTGGCCACGCGCTCGGCTGCATCCACGAACACCAGAACCCAGCCACCGACATCCCGTGGGACAAGCCGAAGGTCTACGCCTACTACGCCGGCCCGCCCAACAACTGGACCAAGCAGCAAACCGACGTCAACCTCTTCTGGAAGTACGGCGCGGACCAGACGCAGTTCTCGGCGTTCGACGCCAGCTCGATCATGCTCTACCCGATTCCCAACGAATTCACCATCGGCGATTTCGAGGTGGGCTGGAACACCGGCCTGTCCGATGTCGATAAGAGTTATATCGGCTCAGTCTATCCGCTGCAGACCCAGACAGAACAAGTGCTGAAGGTGGGCGCCCCGGCCACCCAGGCCAAAATCGGCGAGTTCGGCGAAGTGGATGAGTACACCTTCACCATCGACCGCACCGGCAACTATCGCATCGAGACGCGCGGCAAAGAAGACCTGCTCATGGGCCTCTACGGGCCGGACAATCCTGCCCTCCTGCTTGCGGCGGACGACGACGCGGGCACGGGCCTCAACCCGCGCATCGACCGCACGCTGCGGCCCGGCAAGTACGTCGCCCGCGTGCGCCACTACAGTCCCACCAAGAAGGGCGACTACGAAATCGCCCTGACCAAACGACGCTGAACGGAGTCGCATGGAACGCGATCATGCTCGCTGGTTCAAACCCGGTTTGCAGGCGCTGCCGCCGGTCAAGCACCATCTGGTCGATGACCGGCTGCACCGCCTGCAGTGGAACGAGAACCCTTTTGACTTCCCGCCGGATCTCAAGGAGGAAGTGCTGCAGCGGCTCAGCGCCACGGCGTGGGCGCGCTATCCGCTGGGGCTGCGGCCGTGGGGGCTGATCGACCGCCTCGCCCGCCACTACGGCGTCACGCAGGAGGAGGTCGTCGTCAGCAACGGCTCGTCGGACCTGATCCGGGCGCTGCTGGCGGGTGTGCTCAGCCCCGGCGACGCCGTGGTGATGCCTGCGCCCACCTTCCTGCTCTATCGCCAGAACGCCCGCATCCAGCAGGCAGCGATCGTCGAAGTGCCGCTTGTGCCTGACGACGATTGGGCGCTGCCGGTGGACGCCATGATCGACGCGGCGGTCGCCCACCAGGCCCGGCTGACGGTGCTCTGCGCGCCCAACAACCCCACCGGCACGGTCTACACCGCCGACCAGGTGCGGCGCATTGCGGAAGCTGTGCCCGGCCTGCTCATCGTGGACGAAGCCTATGCCGAGTTCTGCGACCAGGACTTGACGCCACTGCTGCCGCTGGGCAATGTGGTGCTGGTGCGCACCTTCAGCAAGCTTTTTTCGATGGCGGGGATTCGCGTCGGCTATGCGCTCGCTGCGCCCACCGTCGCCGGCCACCTGCAGAAGATGATCACCGGCTTCCCGATCAGCGTCTTCAGCGAGATCACCGCCGAGGTGGCGCTGGACCACGCCGACCGCTTCTACGCGCAGCGCGACCTGATCGTCGCCGAACGGGAACGGATCGCCGCCGCACTGCGCGATCTACCCGGGCTGCGGGTCTTTTCCAGCGGGACCAACTTCCTGCTGGTGGAAGTGCCCGGCGCCAAGCATGACCTGGTGCAGCATCTCCACGCGCAACACGCGCTGCTCATCTCCGACATGGCTGGCTATCCCGGCCTCGATCAGTGCGTGCGCATCTCCGTCGGCGCGCCGGCGCAGAATGAGTTGGTGATCGCGGGATTTCGCGGACACTTTGGGTGAGAGGGTGATGAGGGTGAGGGGGTGAAGTTCCTCACCCTCTCACCCTCATCACCCTCTCACCCCCTCACCTCACTGCGCCGCCGACGACGATCACATACTCCCCGCGCACTTTGTCGAGGGTCTGCACCTGCGCCAGCAGCGCAGAGAGCGGAGCGCGGGTCATCGTCTCGTGCAGTTTGGTCAGTTCCTGGGCGAGGGCCGCGGGCCGGTCGCCGTAGACGGCCAACGCATCTTCCAGCAGACCAGCCAGGCGGTAGGGACTCTCGTAGAAGACCAGTGTGTGGGGCGAATCCTTGTCGATTTCCAGCCAGCGCCGGCGGGCGCCGGACTTGCGCGGGGGAAAGCCGCGGAAGGTGAAGCTGTGCAGCGGCAGCCCGGAGAGTACGACGGCCATCACCAGCGCGGCCGGGCCGGGGAGCATCGTCACCGCCACGCCGGCGTCTAGCGCGCGGCGCACCAGCGAGTAGCCGGGGTCGGAGATGCCGGGCGTGCCGGCGTCTGTCACCAGCGCCACGCTGGAGCCGCTGCGCAGCAAGCCGAGGATGCGTTCGCCGGCGCGCGCTTCGTTGTGCTCGTGAAAGGCGATCTGCGGCTTGGAGATGTCGTAGTGGCGCAGCAGCACGCCGGTGGTGCGCGTATCCTCGCTGGCGATGAAGTCCACCGCGCGCAGGGTTTCCAGCGCGCGCAGGGTGATATCGCCGAGATTGCCGATGGGTGTTGCGACAAGATAGAGCATGGTCAAGTTTTCCCGATTCACAAATTCGCAGGCGCCCTGCAACACGCAGGCGCCCTGCAATTCGCAGGCGCCCTGCACTGCCCAAGGGTTCGACGCCCACACGCCAACTGTCATCATACTCGATATGAGCGGGATCGTTGTTCTCGACCTGCCCGCAACCAATGGTACAGTATACCCATCATCGATTTCCCTGCGCCGGAAAGGTGGCCATGCTTCATGCGCAAAGCCGGAATTTGTGGGTTGGTTCTTCTGTTTTTTGCCTTTGCAACGTTGACCGCAGCCTGCGGCGGGGTCTCCTCGACAGCCACCGCAACCGATGACGGCAACCCAGAACGCGCCATCCAAAACAAAGGCTCCGACACCCTCGTCAACCTCGCCCTGGCCTGGGCGGAGGCATACCGCGAAATTGAACCGGAGGTCTCCATCGCGGTGACCGGCGGCGGCTCGGGCACGGGCATCGCCGCGCTGATCAACGGCACGGTGGACATTGCCAACGCCTCGCGGGCGATGAAGGAGAGCGAGATCGAGGAGGCGCGCAAGAACGGCATCGATCCCCAGGAGATCACCGTCGCCATCGACGCGCTGGCAGTCGTCGTGAACCTGGCGAATCCGGTCGACCGCCTCACCATCGACCAACTGGCCGACATCTTCACGGGGCGCATCACCAACTGGCAAGCGGTGGGCGGCAACGACGCGCCGATCATCCTCGTCTCGCGCGAGACGAACTCCGGCACCCACGTCTATTTCCTCGAAGAAGTGATCCGCAAGGGCGACAGCGAGAACACCGATGTCTTTGCGCCGCAGACGCTGCTCATGCCGTCGTCGGTGGGGATCACCAGCGAGGTGCAGCGCAACCCCAACGCCATCGGCTACGACGGGCTGGGCTACACCGACCCGGCGCATGAAAAGCTGATCGCCGTCGCCCGGGACGCGAATTCGCCCTACGTGGCGCCGTCGGTGGCCACCGGCGCCGACGGCAGCTATCCCATCGCCCGCGCGCTCTACATGTACACTGCGGGCGCGCCGCAGGGGGACATCGCCGACTACCTGGCGTGGGTGCAGGGCGCGGAAGGTCAGGCCATCGTCGCCGAGTTGGGCTTCGTGCCGCTGCCGTCAGAATAGAGAGTCAGGGTCACGCAAAGACGCCAAGTCGCAAAGACAACTGTCCACCTGAGCGCAGCGTCTTTGCGTCGTTGCGTGAGCACGATCTGAATCCGCATGAACGATTACTCTGCCAGAGACAGGAGCCTGTATGGCGGCAGCCAATCAACCGCTGGACGCAAGTATACCGCCGGATGAGATCGCTGAGCGGCGCTGGGGTGAGTTGATCATTGAGGGTGTGATCCGCGTCGCCGGCATCTCGTCGATCGTCATCATCGCCCTGATCTTCCTCTTTTTGCTGCGCGAGGGGCTGCCCGCCTTTCTCGACATCCCGCTGCGCCAGTTGTTCGGGACGCGCTGGTATCCCATCGAGGAGATGTTCGGGCTGCTGCCGCTGCTGGTCGGCTCGCTGATCGTCACCGTAGGCGCAGTGGCGATCTCGCTGCCGCTTGGCCTGACCACGGCCATCTACCTCGGTGAGATTGCCCCGCCCTGGCTGCGCGAGATTCTCAAGCCGATCATCGAGGTGCTGGCCGGCATTCCGTCGATTGTGCTGGGCTTTCTCGGCTGGATCGCGCTGGCGCCGCTGATCCAGAACCTCGGCGCGCCCACCGGGCTGACTGCGTTCACCGGCTCGCTAATCCTGGCCTACATGTCGCTGCCGACGATCATCAGCATCGCCGAGGATGCGCTCTACGCCGTGCCTAAGGAGTATCGCGACGGCGCGCTGGCCATCGGCGCCACGCAGTGGCAGGCGATCTGGCGGGTGGTGCTGCCCGCGGCGCGACCGGGGCTGATGATCGCCGTGATGCTGGGCATCGGTCGCGCCATCGGTGAGACGATGGCAGTGATGATGGTGACGGGCAACGCCGCCAACATTCCGTCGCTGGGCAGCGGCATCTTCTTCCAGCCGGTGCGCACGATGACGGCCACCATCGCCGCGGAGATGGGCGAGGTGGCGCAGGGGTCGCTGCACTACAGCACGCTTTTCGCCATCGGCATCGTGCTCTTTCTGATCAGCTTCGCCATCAACGCGCTGGCAGGGCGGCTGGTCGGCGTCGAGGGGCTGCGCCGCTCGCGGGGAGGCATGTTATGAGCCGGCAGCAGACGCACAAACTGGCGGTTGTCGTGCTGACCGCAGTTGCGGCCATCGTCGTGATTCCGATCATCCTGGTGATTCTCTACGTGGTCTGGCAGGGGCTGCCGATGCTCTCGTGGGCCTTTCTCACCGAGCCGCCACGCAACGGCATGACCGAGGGCGGCATCATGCCCGCGCTGCTTGGCACGATCATCCTCACCTTTGGCACGGCCATTGTCTCCTTTCCGCTGTCGATTGCCACGGCCATCTACCTGGCCGAGTACGCGGGGGACAACCGCCTGACCCGTTGGATCCGCATGGCCATCGTCAACCTGGCGGGCATCCCGTCGATTGTCTACGGCCTCTTCGGGCTGGGGATGTTCGTACTTTTCCTGGGCTTCGGCACGTCGATCATCGCCGGGTCGCTCACCCTAGGCATCATGACCATGCCCGTCGTCATCAGCACAGCGGAGGAGGCGATCCTGGCGGTGCCGCAGCAGTTCCGCACGGTCAGCCTCAGCCTGGGCGCGTCGCGCTGGCAGACGATTCGCTACCAGGTGCTGCCCCACGCCCTGCCCGGCATCATCACCGGCATCATCCTGGGGCTGGGGCGCGCCGCCGGCGAGACCGCGCCGATCTTGTTCACCGTGGCGGCCTTCTACTTGCCCGAACTGCCGCGCTCGATTTTCGACCAGACGATGGCGCTGCCCTATCACCTCTACGTCATCGCCACGCAGGTGCCGGGGATGCCGCTGCAGATTCAATACGGCGTGGCGCTGGTGCTGCTGCTGATCGTGCTTTCGTTTACGCTGGTCGCCACCCTGGTGCGCACACAGATGCGCCGCCGCCGCGAATGGTGAGGCTATGACCGATCCGCTCATTGCTGTGCGCAATCTCTATCTGACCTACGCCGACGAGACTGAGGCGCTGCGCAACGTTTCGCTCGACATTCATCGCAACCAGGTGTTTGTGCTCTTTGGGCCGTCGCGCGCCGGCAAGTCGACGCTGCTGCGCCTGTTCAACCGCCTCTCGGATCTGATCGAGGGCACGCAGCGCCGTGGTGAGGTGTTGCTGGCCGGGCGCGACATCTTTGCGCCGGAGGTCAACGTGAGCGCGCTGCGCCGCCGCGTCAGCATGGTCTTTGCGGTGCCGACGCCGCTGCCCGGCTCGATCTACGCCAACATCACCTATGGGCTGAAGCTGGCCGGCGTCCGCAGTGAGGAGGAACTGGGCCGCCGCGTCGAGCGTTCGCTGCGCCAGGCCGCGCTGTGGGACGAGGTGAAGGATCGGCTGGAAAGCTCGGCGTTTGCGCTCTCCGGCGGGCAGAAGCAGCGCCTCTGCATCGCGCGCAGCCTGGCGTTGGAGCCGGAGGTGATCCTGCTCGACAATCCGACCTCGGGGTTGGACCCGATCTCTACGGCCACGGTGGAGGAATCGCTCTACGAACTCAAGGCGCGCTACACGATCGTGATGGTGCCGCACAGCGTGCAGCAGGCGGCGCGCGTCGCCGACAACGCCGCGTTCCTGCTTGACGGCGAGTTGATCGAAAGTGGCCCCGCCGCGCGCATGTTCGTGCATCCGCAGGACAAGCGCACCGAGGACTATATCACTGGGCGGTTTGGGTAGTGAGTTTTTCCGCAGATTGCGCAGATTAACGCAGAAACATCGATATGAACATCTGCGCAAATCTGCGCAATCTGCGGATGAAGATAGTCTGATCCGCAGATTACGTTGAAACATCGAAACTGATCCCTGCGCTCTGCGAAATCTGCGGATGATGTAAAAGCAAAACCAAGTATGACGAACAAGATCGAAGTACGCGATTTCAATTTCTACTATGGCGAGTTTCACGCGCTGAAGGGTCTGAACCTGGCTATCCGGGAACACGCCATCACCGCGCTGATTGGGCCGTCGGGCTGCGGCAAATCCACCTTTCTGCGCTGTCTGAACCGCATGAACGACACCATCCGCGGCACGCGCGCCCAGGGCGAGGTGCTCCTCGACGGCGCCAACATCTACGCGCCGGCGGTGGATGTGGTGGAACTGCGCCAACAGGTGGGCATGGTCTTCCAGCGCCCGAACCCCTTCCCGCAGAGCATCTACGACAACGTCGCCTTTGGCCCGCGGGTGGTGGGCATGGCCGCGCGCGGCGCCGAACTCGACCGCATCGTGCAGGAGAGCTTGGAGGGCGCCGCGCTCTGGGACGAGGTGAAACATCGCCTGCGCGACCACGCGCTGGATCTCAACCCCGGCCAGCAGCAGCGTCTCTGCATCGCGCGCACCATCGCCGTCAAGCCGCAGGTGATCCTGATGGACGAGCCGTGCTCGGCGCTCGACCCGGTGGCCACGCTGCGCGTCGAAGACCTGATGCGGCGGCTGGCGGCGGAGTACACGATCGTCATTGTCACCCACAACATGCAGCAAGCTGCGCGCGCCTCAGACTACACCGGCTTCTTCTGGTTGGGCGAACTGGTGGAGTTCAACGCCACGGAAACGTTGTTCAGCACGCCGAGCAAGCCGCTGACCGAAGCGTACATCACCGGCCGCCGGGGATAGGAGGAGAGTATGACCTTACGCGCCCACTTCGAACGCAAATTGAATGAACTGCGCGACGATATACTGCGTATGGCCCACCTGGTTGAAGCGCAATTGCAGCTTGCGCTGACAGCGTTAGCCGCCCTCGACGCCGCTCTGGCCAAAGAGGTCGTTGTCGCAGACGCCGCGGTGAACAAGGCGCGCTTCGATATCGAGGAGAAGTGCTTTGCGCTGATCGTCACGCAGCAGCCGGCCGCGCGCGACCTGCGCACCATCACCACGGCCATGAATGTCATCGTCGATCTCGAACGCATGGGCGACCAGGCCAAGGGCATTGCCAAGGCGATCCCCCGGCTGGTTGCAACGCCGATCCAGCCCCATCCGCCCGAACTCCAGCAGATGGGCGAACTCGTGGCGCGCATGCTCGACCAGGTGATGGTCGCCTTCGCCCACAACAACACCGACCTGGCGCGCATCATTGCCCGACAGGATGACGAGGTGGATGCGCTCTATGCGCGTGCGTTCAGCCACATCATGGGGCAGATGGCTGCCGCCGGCAGTGCGGAGAAAGCCGAGGCCGCCTACGAACTGCTGCGCGTGGCGCGCGAACTGGAGCGCTTCGGCGACCTGGTCACCAATGTCGGCGAACGCATCATCTACCTGGAAACGGGCACGCTGGAAGAGATCAACGTGGATACGAGGTAGAAATAGACCGCGGATGACGCGGATTAGGCGGATTTGCGCGGATTCGATCCGCGCAAATCCGCCTAATCTGCCTAATCCGCGGTCTATTGATCATTCCGGGCGTAAATTGCCGACGCGTCTTTGGGAAGCCGGCGCACGTGCACGAGGTGTGCGGTGACGCGGGCGTCGTCGCCGTGAGGATAGGCGTAGCCGAAGTGCGCGGCCACGGGCAGCGCGGCGCGGCGGAAGAGATCACCCATCGCCAAGAGCGCGTCCCACGTGTGGTCGCTGTCTGCGTCGGCGTAGGTTGCCATGAGCAGCGCCCACAGTTCCGGCGGCAGCTCACGCTGGAGGTATTTGCCATACTTGCCCGGGCCGCGTATGAAGTTGGTCTGCACACCCACATACCAGCCCAGCATCCGCAGCAACTGGCCGCGCACCACCTCGTCGAGCATGAAGCGCGCATAGGTGA
>JAPKMV010001049.1 GCA_026645635.1 Caldilineaceae bacterium | reverse complement strand
GCTGCCGGCCAAAACCTGCTGGTCTGGGGCGACTTCGACGTGGACGGCCAGACCAGCACTGCGCTGCTGGTGAGCGCGCTGCAAGACCTGGCCGGCGAGATGCACGTCCGTTTTCACGTGCCCAATCGTTTTACCGAGAGCCACGGCATCCGCGTCCCTGCGCTGCAGACGGTGCTCGCCACGTCCGACATTCCCATTCACCTGCTTGTCACCTGCGACACCGGCATTGCCGAAACGGCCGGCGTGGGTTACGCCAAAGACCAGGGGCTGACGGTGGTCGTCACCGACCACCATGACCTGGGTGCGGAGTTTGCCGGGCTGACGCCAGGTGTGGACCCGCTCTGGGGGCTGGCGCCGCCGGCCGTGCCTGCGGCCAGCGTGCGTCGCGCCGACGCGGTGGTCAACCCCAAGTTTGCGCCGCCTGCGGACCCGCTGCGCACGCTGCCCGGAGTGGGCGTCGCCTACAAACTGGTGCAGCGGCTCTATGAACTGGCCGGCCGCGCCGGTGAGGATGAGGCGCTGCTCGATCTGGTCGCACTGGGCATCGTGGCCGATGTGGCCGAGCAGGTGCACGACGCGCGCTATCTCTTGCAGCGCGGGCTGGAGAAACTGCGCACGACGCGGCGCACGGGGCTGATCGCGCTGATGAACAACGCGCGCATCGACCCCGCCACGCTCAGCGCCGACTCTATCGGCTACCAATTGGGGCCGCGCATGAACGCGCTGGGGCGCCTCGAGGATGCCACCATCGCCGTGGAACTGCTGAGCACGCGCGATGCGCTGCGCGCGGGCGAACTAGCGGGCAAACTGGAGCGGCTCAACCAGGAACGCCAGCGCATCCAGCGCGACATCACCCAGATGGCCTTCGACCAGATCGCCCGCGACGCCAGCCTGCTCGACTACAACGCCATCGTGCTCGCCCACCCGAACTGGCACGCGGGCGTCGTCGGTATCGTAGCCTCGAAGATCGCCGAGGAGTATGGCAAGCCCGCGATCCTGCTGCTGACGCCGCCGGGCGAGGCGGCGCGGGGGAGCGCGCGCAGCGCGCCGGGCGTGGACATCGGCGCGGCGATTGCTGCGTGCAGCCACCTGCTGCTCACCCACGGCGGCCATCCTGGCGCGGCCGGGTTGAGCCTGCTTCCGGAGAATATCGCCCCCTTTCGCCGCGAATTGAGCCGCCAGGTGGAACTGCACCGGGACGTGGAGGTGCAGCAGGGGCTGCTGATCGACGCCGCGCTGCCGCTGGCTGCGCTCACTCTCGAACTGGCCGACGCGCTGCGCCAGCTTGCGCCCTTTGGCCAGGGCAACCCGACGCCGCAGTTTGTCACCTATGGGCTGCAAGTTGCGGCGGATCAGCGCATGGGGCGCGAGGGCCAACATCGCAAACTCTTCGTCGCGCCGGCCGACACGGACGGGGCGAGCGCCGGTGCGGCGCCGCGGCTGCCGGTGGTCTGGTTTGGCGGCGGTGACGCCGATCTGCCGCCCGGCCCGCTGGATATCGTCTACACGCTCAACGTCAACGAGTATCGCGGCGAGCGCACGCTGCAGTTGATGTATGTCGATGCGCGTCGCGCGGTGGCAGGGGCGTCCGCGACGGTCGCGCCGACCCGCGCCGCGCAGCGGATCGTGCACGATTTACGGGGCGCGGCTATCGACCTGGCGCAGCTTCCATCGCCGGCGGCTGCCACCTGGTACGCCGAGGGTGGGCGGCTGGAGCAGAGTGCGCCGGGCGTGCAGTACGCGCCGCGCACGGCCATCACCCCGGCGCCCGACCGTCCGCTGGTGCTCTGG
>JAPKMV010001048.1 GCA_026645635.1 Caldilineaceae bacterium | reverse complement strand
TGGTAAAGTCCAGACCGATGCCCGGCGAACTCGCCAGGTAGGTCAGCCTGACGGGTTCGGTGGCTGTCTCATCTGCTGCCGGCAGGGTCGCGGCGGGCAGCGTGGGCGCTGCCGGCAGGCCATTGCTGCACGCGGCCAGCAACAGCATGATGATGGCTGTCAGACTCGGCAGTACGTAGTTGCGCTGAAGCATGGGGTGCTCCTGGATCGGGCAACAAAGTCAGGTGTACATCAGGACATACGCCGGCTTCGACAAGCTCAGCCGGCGTATGTCCTGGGCTAAAGACGGTTTCTGCACGAAACCGGGTGCGGCTATCCCTTGACCGCGCCGGCAGTGAGGCCGGCGACGATGCGGCGCTGGAAGACGAAGACCATGATGATCAACGGGATGCTGGAAATGATGCCCGCGGCCATGATTTCGCCGAAGGGAATCTGCATCGAATACTGTGACGGGAAATTGGCGATGATCACCGGCAGCGTGCGCGCGTCCGGTGCAATCGACGTGAAGGTCAGCGCAAAGAGATACTCATTCCACGCGCCGATGAAGGCGAGCAGGCCGGTGGTCACCAGGGCCGGTGCGGTCAGCGGCAGCATGATCATGTAGAAGGTCTGGAAAGGCGTTGCGCCATCCACCTGCGCCGACTGGAAGATCTCCGTGGGGAGTTCGCGGAAGAACGCGGTCAGCACCCACGCCGTAAATGGCAGCGAGAAGAGCAGGTAGGTGATGATCATACTGGCGATGGGCGGGATGCCCAGGTTGGTGATGATCGCATAGAGGCCGGTCAAGACGGCGATGGCGGGGAACATCGTCATCGCCAGAATCACGTAGAGTGTGGCATCCTTGCCGCGATAGCGGAGCTTGCCCAGCGCAAAGCCGGCAAACGCGCCAATGGCCAACGCCAGGAAGGTGACCGTACCGGCCACGATCACGCTGTTGACGATTGCGCGCAAGAAGGCTTCGTTGGTGAAGACCGCCTCGTAATTGAGCGTGTAAACCGAGACTTCATTGGTGACCGGATCGCGCGGCACGAAGGTGGTTGGCATCATCGCCAACTGGGCTTCCGACTTGAAGGACGAATTGATCGCCCAGTAGAAGGGGAAGAGCATCCAAATGGTCATGACTACGATCAGCACCCACAGGAGGATGCGGCTGATGCGATGCTTCGTTTTGCTAGTCATCTGATTTCACCCCCAGGCTGCGCATGTAGCCGATCGCAAAGATCGAGAGGACGACAAAAATCACAATACTGCTGGCGGACGAGTACCCCATTTGTCGATTTTGGATCAACTCGTAGTAGGTAAAACTCGCCATCGAGTAGCGCGCCTGCCCCAGCACGATCTGGAAGAGGTCGAAGACGCGCAGCGCGTCCAACGTGCGGAAGACCAGCGCGACGGCGATGGTGCCCTTCATCAGCGGCAGCGTCAACTGGAAGAAGCTGCGCACCGGACCGGCGCCGTCCACATCGGCGGCCTCATAGATGTCTGCGGGAATCAACTGCAGACCGGCCAACATCAGCAGCGCCATAAAGGGCGTCGTCTTCCAGACGTCGATCATGATCATCGAGGGCAACTGCCAGGCCGGGTCCGAGAGAAACGGAATCTCACCGCTGCCCAGCCCCAGATACCAGAAGACGGTGTTGAAAAACCCGGTGCGATTGGGCTGGAGCATGTAGGCCCACATCTGCGAAGAGACCGCGGTTGGAATCGCCCACGGGATCAGAATGATGGCGCGCATCAAGCCGCGGCCCTTGAAGTTGGCGTTGACGATCAGCGCGACGATCATACCCAGGACGAGTTC
>JAPKMV010001047.1 GCA_026645635.1 Caldilineaceae bacterium | reverse complement strand
TGTCAAGTATCGCCCAACAGGTTTCGGAGAGCTTTCAGAGCAGTTTCTGAGATTGGCGCTTTGGAGGGGACTCACGCAAAGGTGCAAAGATGCAAAGTGGAGGATGGTCTCCCTCGCGTCTTCGCGTGAGGCGGCATCCTCACCGGCGGCAACGAGTTTCTACCGCAGCGGCGCGGCGCCCAGGTCACTGCCGCGGCGCAGCGCCTGCTCCCCGTAGCGGCTGCGCAGCGCCTGCACGACCTCCGACAGCCGCTCCGTGCGCGCATCGGGCTGCTCCCACAGGCTCATCTGCCGCGCCCCTTCTTCCGCAAAACCGCTGACGCCCACGCCGATCAGCCGCACGGGCTGGCCTTGCCAGGTGCGCGCCAGCAGCGTGCGCACCGTCGCCAGAATGGTCGCCGCGTCGTCAATGGGCTGCGGCAGCGTGGTCTGGCGCGTCAATGTCGTGAAGTCTGCCCAGCGCAGTTTGAGCTTCACCGTGGTTCCGGCAAGCTGTTGTTTGCGCAAGATCCGGCTGACATCCTGCGCCTGTCCGGTCAAGGTTTGCTCCAGCAGCGCGCGGTCGCTCACATCGCGGCTGAAGGTGGTCTCCTGGCTCACCGACTTGCGCTCATGCTCGACGACGATGGGGCGGTCGTCGATGCCCCGGGCATGGCGGGACAGGTCGGCGCCGTGCTTGCCGAAGCGGCGCACCAGGTCGGCTTCCGCCCAGCGGGCGATGTCGCCGATGGTGTGGATGCCCAGCGCGGCCAGCCGCTCCGCCGTGCGCGGGCCGACGCCCCAAAGCGCCTCCGCGGGCAGCGGCGCCAGAAACGCCGCCTCTTCCCCCGGCGGCACCGCCAGGATCGCGTTGGGCGGGCTGTCCCCGCGCGCGGCGGCCTTGCCTACGTTGTTGGCGATCTTCGCCACCAGCTTGTTGCTGGCCACGCCCAGCGAGCAGGGCAGGCTCAACTCGGCGCGGATCGCCGTCTGCAACTGGCGGGCGATTGCCTCCGCCGGCTCGCCGTGGTCGCCCACATCCAGAAACGCCTCGTCGATGGAGATCTGCTCGACCTGGGGGGTCAGCGCGTGAAGCCGCGCCATCACCTGCCGCGAGACAGCGCTGTACGCGCCGTGGCGCGCGGGCACGATGATCAACTGCGGGCAGAGGCGCACTGCTCGCGCCATCGGCATGGCGGAGTGAATGCCCAGCCGCCGCGCCGGGTAGGAACAGGATGCGACCACGCCGCGGCTCTCCGGCGGCCCGCCCACGGCAAAAGCCTTCCCCGCCAGTGCCGGGTCGCGCAGTTCCTCGACGGCGCAAAAGAACGCGTCCAGGTCAAGATGGATGATTTTACGCGGGATGGACACGCCGGTTCACCCGTCGGTTGGTTCCAGGGTTGCCAGGAAGCAGGCAATGCTATCGACGACGCCGCGCGCCACCCGACCCGGATCGTCTGTGAGGAGTTGCTGGTCGCCGCCCAGAAAACCAAGCTCAATGATCGCCGCCGGCGTCTGCGGGTCGATGCGGCGGAAGGCGTGGTATTCGGTCATGTCGTGGGTGACGGTGTTGGGGTGATGGGGCAGCCCGGTGGCGGCCGGGTAGTGTGTGTCGATGCAGGTCAGCAGGCGTTCGGCGGTGGCGGGATACAGCGTACGGGCAAAATATGCGGCCTTGTAGCCCGACGCGTCGATGCAACTGTCCGCGTGCACGCTGAGCAGCGCGTCGGCCTGCATATCTTCCAGCCGCGGGTCGTACTCGTCGAGCACCACCACCTCGGCGCCGGCGCGACGCAACTGGGCGGCGGCCAGTTCAACGACGCGAG
>JAPKMV010001046.1 GCA_026645635.1 Caldilineaceae bacterium | reverse complement strand
GCTCTACAGGGAGGAACGGACCATGAACTGGGTGTTGGTGCCCCAACAAATTGTCACCGGCGTGCTCAACGGCGGCACGATCGCGCTGATCGCGCTGGGGCTGGTGCTGATCTTCAAGGCGTCGGAGGTCTACAACTTCGCCCACGGCCACCTGGTGATGCTGGGCGCATACCTCACCTGGTGGTTTGCCGTCGGCAACAGCCTGGTGGTGCTGCCATTGTGGGCGGCTGTCCTGCTCGCAATCGTCGCGTCCATGCTGGTAGGGCTGCTCATCGAGCGGCTGGCGCTGCGCCCCATGACCGGGCAGCCCACGCTCTCGATCATCCTGATCACCCTGGGGCTGGCGCAGTTGATCGAAGGGTCGGTGGCGATTCTCTTTGGGCCGCAGCCCAAGAGCGACTTCCCGACGCCCTTTTCGCCCAGCGACGTGATCCGCATCCCGTTCCCCGGCGCGTTCAACGACACGATCATCCTCCGCCAGAGCCTGGTGGCGACCTTTATCGTGGCGGCGCTGGCGACGGTGGCCTTCATGCTCTTCTTCCGCTACACCAAGGCCGGGCTGGCCATGCGCGCCACGGCGGAAAACCACGAAGTCGCCCAAGGCGTGGGCATCCGCGTCTCGCGCATCTTCGGCCTTTCCTGGGCCATTGCGGGCGTGATCGCCACCATCGGCGGCGTGCTGCTGGCGACGCTTACCGGCGTGAGCATCAACATGGCGACGGTGGTGCTGATCGCCTTTCCGGCGGTGCTCTTGGGCGGGCTGGAATCCTTCCCCGGCGCGATCATCGGCGGGCTGTGCGTGGGGCTGGTGCAGGCCCTGGTGCTGGCGTCGGGCAATGTGGATGTGCGCAACTCGGCGGAGATCGCGCCCTACGTGCTGCTGCTGATTGTGCTGGTGCTGCGGCCCGAAGGGCTGTTTGGACAGAAGCGGATTGAGCGGATTTAGCGAGAGGCGAGTTTCATTAACCATTGGCAATTGGCAATTGACAATTAACAATTAGCAATTGCCAATGGTCAATGGTCAATTGTCAATTGTTAATGTGGGGGAGTGACTGTGGCGCTACGACCGGCGGGTGACTACGACCGTTCTTATGGGCAGGATATGTCGATCCTGCGCCAGCCCTGGCAGCGCGTGGCGGCTGTCTTGGGGCTGCTGGTGATCTTTACGCTGCCGATCTGGGGCAACGCCTATCTCACGATCACGGCCAACCGCATCCTCTACACCGTGGTGACGGTACAGGGGTTGAATGTGCTGACAGGCATGACCGGGCAGATTTCGCTGGGGCAGGCGGCCTTCATGCTGGTGGGTGGCTACGCCGCTGCGCTGAGCATGACCTATCTCGGCGTCTCGGTGCTGCTGGCGCTGCCCATCGCTGCGCTATGCGCCGGGTTGGTCGGGCTGTTCTTTGGCTTGCCTTCACTGCGGGTGCGCGGCTTCTATCTCGCCATGGCGACGCTGGCCGCGCAGTTCATCATTCCCTGGCTCACCCGTCACATCTTCCCGGAGCTGCTGGGCGGCTCTTCCGGGCGCATCGAAGTGCCGGTGCCCTCCCTCGGCGGCATCGTCTTCAACGAGGTGCACCGCGTCTTCTACCTCTCGCTGACGGTGGTGATCATCACCACCGTGCTGCTGGTCAACGTCAAGCGCACCAAGCTGGGCCGCGCGCTGATCGCCATCCGCGACAACGACCTGGCTGCCGGGCTGCTGGGCGTCAACGCCTTCACCTACAAGCTGCGCGCGTTCTTCATCGCCGCCATGCTGGCCGGGCTGGCCGGCGGCCTCAAGGCGATCTCGCAGCGCAGCGT
>JAPKMV010001045.1 GCA_026645635.1 Caldilineaceae bacterium | reverse complement strand
GTGCGCGAGTTCTTCACCGCCAGCTACGACCTGCAGGGCTGGGGCGACGCGCTCATGCTCAGCACCGACCTGCTCGGCTGGTTCACGCCCACGCCGCTCCACCCGCTCCTCGGCGGCGACCTGCTGGCGGAGATGCGCGCCGTGCAACTGCGCGCCGCCAACCCCGATCTGACCGGCTTCCGCGATGTCAACACTGTCTTCCTGGGCTGGGTCAGCCTGGCCCTGGCCGTGATCGGCGCGGTCGCGTACCGGCGCAAGGTGGCCGTCTGGATCTGGACGAGCGTGCTCTTCGGCGTCTTCACTCTGGGGCCGCTCTTGCAGATCAACGGGCAGTATCTGTTCGACTTCGACGGGCTGGAGAGCACCTTTCCACTGCCGTTCCTGCTACTCCACTACATCCCGGTGATCAAGGCCAACCGTGCGCCGAACCGCAACAGCGTGCTGCTCATGCTCGGCCTGGCTGTCCTCGCCGGCTACGGCGCCTACTGGCTCATCGAAAAAGTGCGCAGCCGCACCCGCTCACCCGCTCACCCCCTCACCCGCTCACCCGCCCTCTGGACAGCCGCCCTCCTCACCGGCCTGATCCTCTTCGAGCATCTGGCCACGCCGCTGCCGCTGACGGACATGCGCGTGCCCGCGCTCTACGACGAGATCGCCGCAGACCCGCGCCCGGTGAGCGTCTTGCAAGCGCCGCTGGGCTGGCGCAACAGCTTCGGCGTGCTTGGGCCGGAATCCACGCTGCTCCAGTATTTCCAGACTGCCCACGGCAAACCCATACTGGGCGGCAACATCAGCCGTGCGCCCGACTTCAAGATGGAGTACTTCCGGCGCATTCCCTTCTTCTATGCGCTGACCGAGATCGAATTTGGCCGGCCGGTCGCGCCCGAGGTGCTGGCTGCGGCGCAGGCGCAGGCCGCCGACCTGATGCTGCTCTACGACACCGGCTACGTGGTGCTGACGCCGCCTGTGCCCGGCCGCTATCCTTACGCCGACACCTGGCAGGCGACCTGGGACTTCCTCACGACGACGCTGCCGCTGGAGGAGACGCCCTTCTGGGCGCAGGACGGCTACGCCGCCTATCGCGTGATCCAGCCAGAAGGTGATGATGCCTTCCGCCTTGACCTGGGCGCGCCGGCCACCTACGCCTACCGTGGCGAAGGGTGGGACGCGCCGGAGGAGGACACGGTCTACGATGCCAGCGCGGTCTGGGCGACGGACACCGCCAGCCGGCTCTTCCTGCCCTTGCGCGGCGTGGACGCGACCGCCACCTACACCGTCGCCGCGCAGGTTCATCCGTTCACCTACCCTGGCGCGGCGGCGCAGAGCGTGGCCCTGGTGGTCAACGGCGCGCCGCTGCCCGCGCAGACCCTGATCGACGGCTGGCAGACCGTGACCTGGGACGCGCCGGGCGCGCTGCTGGTGGATGGGCTGAACCGGCTCGAACTGCGCTGGGATCATGTCGCCGCGCCGCGGGACGTGCTCGGCGGCGACCGCCAGATCGGGACGACGGGTGTGCAACTGCCGCTCGACGCCGACCTCAAGGCCTTCGCCGACGGCGGCTTCATCGCCCTCTTCGACGACGCCACGGGGGAGCAGAGCGACGGCTCCGCCGGGCGCCGCGGGGTCAACGTGACGGTGCTCGACCCGCGCACCGGCGCCGTGCGCGCCAAAGAGGGTTTCGACACCACCGCCAGCGCCGCAGAGAGCGAACGATTGGCGGATTTCCTGGCCGGCATCGACGCAGGTGCGCCGGTGCTGGTGGTGAGCTACGGCGACGCCTGGCAGGAACTTTCCGCCGCCGCGGTGG
>JAPKMV010001044.1 GCA_026645635.1 Caldilineaceae bacterium | reverse complement strand
TTAGGATTTGCTCTATGATCTTTTTCGTCCTTGCAACATCGACAATTCTTTGTCGATCTCGGCGCTCTTAGCGCCTAATTACTCCAGTTACCAACTATATTCCCTTTGTACAGCGTTGGTCTTGCGTTCGCCCCCCTCACTCCACTGTCACGCTTTTGGCGAGATTACGCGGCTGATCCACGTCCGCGCCGCGGCGCACCGCCATCTCGTAGGCGAAGATCTGCAGCGGCATCACCGCCAGGATCGGCGTGAGCAGCTCGCTCGCCTGGGGGATCGGCATCACGTAGTCGGCCTTGGCGCGCATCACCGCATCGTCGGCGTGGGCCACGGCCAGCACCAGCCCGCTGCGCGCCTTGACCTGCTCCACCTGGCTAAGCATCTTGTCGTAGACGCTGTCCCGCGGCGCGACCACCACCGTGGGCATCGTGGCGTCGATCAGCGCAATCGGCCCGTGCTTCATCTCGCCCGCAGGGTAGCCCTCGGCGTGGATGTAGCTGATCTCCTTGAGCTTGAGCGCGCCTTCCCGAGCGATGGGATAGTTGATGCCGCGCCCTAGGTAGAGGAAGTTGTGATAGGTGTGGAAGCGCTCGGCCAACTGGCGGTAGTGGTCGCTGCGCCAGGCTTCTTCCAGCAGGCGCCCCGCCAGCCCCGGCAAGGTGGAGAGTTCGCGGATCAGCGTTGCCGCATGCGTTTTGTCGAGCACGCCCCGCGCCTGCCCCAGGTAGAGCGCCAGCAGATAGAGGTCGGTGACCGACGCCGTGTATGCCTTGGTGCTGGCCACGCCGATCTCCGGGCCGGCCTGCATGTAGATGTGACCGTCGGTGACCCGCGCTGCCTGGCTGCCGATGGCGTTGACGATGGCCGCGGTGAACGCACCCTGCTCCCGCGCCTCCTCCAGCGCGGCCAGCGTATCCACCGTCTCGCCGCTCTGGGTGATCGCCAGCACCAGGTGCGACGGCTCGACGATGGGGTGGCGATAGCGGTACTCGCTGGCGTAGTCCACTTCCACCGGCAGCCGCGCCAGCCGCTCGATGTAGTACTTGCCCACCAGCCCGGAATAGTAGCTGGTGCCGCAGGCTACAATGGTCACTTTCGTGATCTGCCGCGCCTTCTCCGGCGGCAGGTTGAGCGAATCGAGCGCCACCGCGTGCTGCTCGAAGTCGAGGCGGCTGCGCAGCGTGTCGGTGAGGCTGCGCCCCTGCTCGTAGATCTCCTTCTGCATGAAGTGGCGGTACTCGCCCTTCTCCGCAGCCATCGGATTCCAGTCGATGGTGACCAGTTCCTTGCGCACCGGCGCACCGGCCAGGTCGGTGAAGGTGACGCCGTCGGCGGTGAGCAGCGCCATCTGCCGGCTCTCCAGAAAGGCGACGCGGCGGGTGTGGCGCAGGATCGCCGGGATGTCGCTGGCGATGAACATCTCGCCGTCGCCGTAGCCGATGGCCACCCCGCCGGCGTTGCCCAGCCGCGCTGCGATCAACTGGCCGGGGTGATGGCGGCTCAGCACGACGATGGCGCTCGGCCCTTGCAGTTCCGTGAGCGACTGGCGCACCGCCGCCTCCAGGTCGCCTTCACAGCCGTTGTGATAGTGGCTGTGGATCAGATGGACGATCACCTCAGTGTCGGTGTCGCTGCGGAATTCGTAGCCCGCGCCTTGCAGCGCGTTGCGCAGTTCCAGGAAATTCTCGACGATGCCGTTCTGCACCACCACCAGGTCGCCGTCCGGGCTGGCGTGGGGATGCGCGTTGCGCTGGCTGGGCGGCCCATGCGTGGCCCAGCGCGTATGTCCCACGCCCACCTGTCCGGCCAC
>JAPKMV010001043.1 GCA_026645635.1 Caldilineaceae bacterium | reverse complement strand
CCGTGTCGTAGCGATCACCCACCATCATCACGGCGTCGGGGCGCAGACCCACCCGCGCCAGCGCGATCTCGAACATGGGCGGGTGCGGCTTGCCGATAACCATGGGCTGCACATCGGTGGCGGCGGATAAGAGCGCCAGCATACTGCCCGCGCCGGGGATCAGACCGCGTTCGGTGGGAAAGGTGCGGTCGCCGTTTGTCCCGATGAAGCGGGCGCCGTTGCGGATGGCCAGCGCCGCGTCGGCCAGCTCGCGGTAGGTGACTTCGAAGTGGGCGCCGGCGACGGCATAGGCCGCGGCAAAGGGATCGTCCGTCAACTCGAAGCCGGCGGTGCGCAGCGCGTCGCGCAGGCCCGCCTGCCCCATCACGATCACTTTGCCGGGTGGCCAGCCCAGGTGGATCTGGTTGGTCAGCCAGGCGGCTGTCGCTTCGGCGCTGCCCAGGATGTTCTCCGGCGGCACGGTCAGGCCGAGACGCGCGAGCTTGGCCGCGAACTGCACCGCAGTCATCGTGGCGTTGTTGGTGACAAAAAGATAGCGCCGCCCGCTCTCCGTCAGATAGTCGAGCATCTCTTGGACGCCGGGCAGCAGGCGCTGGCCGACATAAACCACGCCGTCCATGTCAAAGAAGACAGCGCGCACCGCAGCAAATGTAGATGGATCAGTCATGAAAGGTCTACCGTTCCTTGGTTTGTGTTGTTTCCTGTCAAGTATCCGTGTGAAGGGCGCTGCTGTCAAAGTGGCGCGCCGGTGCAGCAGCCCACGCAACTTCTACATCAGCGACTACGGCTACTACCAGCGCAAAGCCCTCGCCTATCTCAGAACCGACGCCTTCCAGCAGGATATGCGCCTGCGCCCCGCCATCGAGCGCATCATCGCCTGCATGGTGCGTTATCACGGCGCCCGCCATGCCGCCGGCTATGGTCTCGCCAACGCCGACTATCAGGCGCACATGGCCGCCATGGCCTTCAATCTCAAGACCTGGGTCAAACTCACCAACGAAAGGAGGAAACCCAAGCGCACCAGGCCGGTCGCTGACTCCTCATAATCGCCGCCGTCCGTCTTGTTGCGCAACCACACAATCGTAGCTTGAGGGGAGAAATGCACTCGCCAGGCTACCCCCTGCGCTCTCTGCGCCCTGACTTGGCCGCGATCGACCGTCATTTCCACTTTTCTTGCCGCTTCCGGCACGTTCCACCCCCGATCCTCATGGAAATGACCGCTGCCCCGCAAAAAAACGGGCCGCCAACCGGCGACCCGCACCCCATCCCTGAATTATGAAATGCTCTCCTTCCGAGGATTCATTCCCATCTGACGTCCTGTTCTGTGCCATGGACGCACAAAAGGGGCACCGTCACAGTGCCCTGCAGGAGCGTGTTGCAGAATTTCGTAAGGTAGCTGGTCTCGAGATCAGCCAGCAGCCAATAGAAGATGGGGAGCAATGATATGAGACAATGGAGTTATCAAGCAACCAGGATCCATATCACTGCTGCCCATGCGAACACTAACCGATCTTACGCAATTTGTCACATTCCACAGCGCAGTCGCCCAAGAGTATTTGTGGGAATGGTTCAGTGCGCAGGTCTACGCACTGATGCTCAAGGCCGAGCAGGACAGCCTGATTGTGCGCGTGCGCCAGCGCTTCAGCCTGCGCCAGGTGGCGGCTGCGAGCGAAGGCTATCGCCGGTATGCGGGCAGTGTGGGCCAGCCAGCCGACTATCCTGTCTTGCGCCTCTGTTGGGCGCTGCTGCTGCGCTACCTCTTTGGCTGGTCGTTCCGCACGTTGGAACACCAGCTGCGCGTCAATCTGCT
>JAPKMV010001042.1 GCA_026645635.1 Caldilineaceae bacterium | reverse complement strand
TTTATCGCCGCTCTTTGCCCGCACACCGGCGCTGGCGCGCTGCACCGGCGTCACCCAGGCGGCAACGCTAGTGCACGACGATCGCATCGGCGTCGGCGATGTCTACCATCTCTTCCGCCTGCCGGAAGACCTGGAAGAGGCAATCCACCGCGCACTACAAAGCAGAGAACAAGATGTCGCACGATTGGCCCTTGTGGCGGATCAGGCGACGGCGCTGAAGCATCTGCACAGCCTGGCCGCAGCAACCAACGATGGCGTGGTTGGCCCGACGTGGGTCGGTGGGACCGCAGTGCTGCGCGATGAAGTAGCATGGCGCCAGGTGGCTGGCTACTATGCTCAGGCGTTTGACCAGCAGCGCGAGATCTTTCCCTATTTTGCTGACCGCAGCGCATGAAAACTCTCTACACGACCCAACTGCAGGCTGGCCTCGGCCTGATCGACGAGACGCTGACCTTGCTGGATCTGTGGCAGCCAGGCATGGACGCACCGGCGTTGCAACGCCGCGCCCTGGCCTCGGGCCGCTTCTCTACTATCTCGGCGCGGCGCATTCGCAACATCGTCACCGAGTGCTTCAAACCCCGCTATCTGGTCGATCAGGGGACGCCGGCGGCGCGGTTGCAGCAGTTGCGCCCCCACCTCAATGCCCGCGATCTGGAGCAACTGCTCTTCCTGTATACCTGTCGCGCCAATGCAATCCTCGCCGACTTTGTACGCGAAGTCTACTGGGCAACCTATGTGTCGGGGCGTGACCACATCGACAACGATGAGGCGCGTGCATTTGTGGTGCGCGCAGTGCAAGATGGCAGGACGGCAAAGAGCTGGTCGGACACCACGATTCGCCGCGTCTCCGGCTATTTGATCAGTTGCTGTGCCGATTTTGGTCTGCTCGAACGCACCAGCAACAAGATGGGACGGGTTCTGGCCTATCGCCTGGCGCCGCGCACGGCGGCCTATCTGGCCTATGACCTGCACTTTGCGGGATTGGGCGACAACAGCATCGTGGAGCATGTGGACTGGGGACTCTTTGGCCGTGAACCGCTCGACGTACTCGACGAACTGCAGCACCTGGCGCGGCGCAACTTGTGGATCGTGCAGTCGGTGGCTGGCGCCAGCCGGATCACATGGTCCTTGAACTCGATGGAGGAATTGTTCGATGTCTTCGCTGCCGACGAACTTCGATAATTTGCTGGTGCGCCTTCACCAGGGGCGCGGTCTCAGCCAGGTCGGGTCCGAACCGGTCTACTACCTGGTTTTCCCGCCCCAGCAGATTATCGAGGCCAAGCGCCTCCTCCCGCACTTTGTCAAGAAGCTGAGCGACCAGGGGTGGACGGTGCACTGTTTCTCGATTGCCGAGCAGATCGCCATCCTGTTGGAACAGTCGCCGCTGCGCCCTTTCTGGCTTGACTACGACCACAACAAGCCGCTGGACTGGGAGAAGGCCAATCAGTCGCTGGCCAACGCGCTGCTGCCCCATCCTCCCGATCCCTTTGACCTGGCGCCCCCAGAGGAAGACGACGATCCGCTGGCGCATTTGCCAGGCCGGCTGGAAGCCTTCATCGCCGCGGCGGCACAGCAGCCACAAAGCGTGGTGCTGGTGACGGACCTGGAGGCGCTGCATCCTTATTTTCGCATCGGCATTATTGAAGGCCGGCTGGCGGGCAAGTTTCTGGCGCCGACGATCATTTTCTATCCGGGTGAACGCACCGGCGCCACGTCGCTCAAGTTCCTTGGATTCTACGACGAAGACGGCAGCTACCGTTCCGTACATGTTGGGTAGGGGTTTGCGTTGTGTGGCAGCCGGAATCGGCTGC
>JAPKMV010001041.1 GCA_026645635.1 Caldilineaceae bacterium | reverse complement strand
CTAATTGCCGCTGCTCCCCAGGAACTGACAAACAACGACGCCGGCCCCATGGGGTCGGCGTCGTTGTTTGTCCCCAAGTGACGCGCCCACCTCACGCTGCAATCGTGATCAGCCAGCGCACGGTCTGCGGGAAGATCGCGACCAGGGCGAGGACAGCCAATTGCAACCCCATGAAAGGCCAGGCGCTGTTGTGGATGTCGCCGGTTGAGACTTCGCGCGGCACCACGCTTTGCAGGTAAAAGAGAGAGAAGCCCACCGGCGGCGAGATGAAGGCCATCTGCAAGTTGATCGCCATCATCACGCCAAACCAGACCATGTCGATCCCCAGCGCCTGGGCGGCGGGCACAAAGAGCGGCATGGCAATGAAGCAGATCTCGATGAACTCCAAGAAGATGCCCAACAGGAAGATGGCGATGTTGGCGAAAATGATAAAGCCCCAGTAACCGCCCGGCAGGTTGACCAGCAATTCCTTGAAGAAGTTCGTGCCGCCCAGCCCGTCGAAAACCACGCCGAAAAAGGTCGAACAGACCAGGATCATGATGACCAGCCCGGTGATGCGCGCGGTCGTGGTGGCGGCGCTGTGGGTAATCTGCCAGTTGAGACGGCGGTTGGCTGCGGCCAGGATGCACGCGCCCACCGCACCCACCGCGCCGGCCTCCGTAGGTGTGGCAATGCCAAAGAAGATGCTGCCCAGCACGGCGAAGATGAGCAGCACCGGCGGCAGAATGGCGCGCAGCGAACGGCGGAAGAGCGGAAAGCCGCGTAAAGTGCGCGCTTCCGGCGGCAACGCCGGCGCCGCATTCGGGCGCAACCATGCAACGCCCATGACATAGAGGCCGTAGGAGGCGGAGAGCAGCAATCCGGGAATCAGCGCGCCCAGGAAGAGATCGCCCACAGAGACGCCGATCTGGTCGCTGAGCACCACCAATACCAGACTCGGCGGGATCAACTGCGCCAGCGTGCCCGAGGCGATGATCACACCAGTGGCCAGCTTCTTGTCGTAGCCGTAGCGCAGCATCACTGGCAGCGACAACATGCCCATGACGATCACCGTGGCGGCAACGACGCCTGTGGTCGCCGCCAGCAGCGTGCCGACAACCACCACTGCCAACGCCACGCCGCCGCGCAGCGGCCCCAACAAGACGCCGACCGTATCCAGCAGTTCTTCAGCTATCCCTGACTTTTCCAGAATTGCGCCGAGAAAAACAAAGAAGGGAATCGCCAGCAGCGTGAAATCGCTCATGGTGCCGAACCAGCGGTTGGGGAGCAGCCGCACCAGGTTGAGGTCAAAGGCATCGACGGCCAGCCCGATCAACCCAAAGAGCATCGCCGAGGCGGCAAACGAGAAGGCAACAGGATAGCCCGTCAGTAGAATGAAGAAGAAGCCGGCGAACATGGCGACGGCAAGCCACTCGAACCCCATTGCAGACACCCCTTATTCGACTTTGGCAAAACCGATTGCTGCTGTTTCGGCTTCCAATTCTTGCTGTACCGTGCGATGGCCGGAAAGTACGGCCGCGTATTTGATTGCCTGCGCGATCGCTTGCAGCAACAAAACGGAGAAAGCGACAATGATGAAACTTTTGATCGGTGCGCGCGGCAGCCCGCCGGGGTCTGGCGACATCTCCCACAACTGCCAGGAGAAGACCACGGGGTTGATCGTCACCCAGATGCCCATGATGCAGAAGGGGATCAGCACCAGCAGCGTGCCGAGCAGGTCAACCCAGGTGCGCCGGCGCAGGCTCCACTTGGCATAGAGAAAATCCACGCGCACGTTGACATCGTGTTTGAGGTTGTAGGCGAACATCAAAAAGA
>JAPKMV010001040.1 GCA_026645635.1 Caldilineaceae bacterium | reverse complement strand
GCCGCTGGCGCTCCTCCTTTGGCTGCTCCAGGATGGGCTGGCCGCGCTGCATCTCTTGGCCGGGCTGGCCGCACTGTTGCTCGTGGGGGGCGTCTGGCTGCTGGCCAGCGAATTGTTCCGCCGCCCCGATGAAACGCCGGGCGCGCTGGCGCTGCTGGCGGCCGGGCTGACCGCCGTGGCGATTCCGACGCTGCACTTTGGCCGCACGACGCCAATGCTGTTGGCGACCAGTGTGGCGGTGATGGCCGGCTGGCTGTTGCTGCGCGGGCTGCGCCGCGACAATACGCTGGCCTTTGTCGCCAGCGGCATGATGGCTGGCGCCGCCGCAATGCTTGACCGCAGCGGCCTGGCCGTGCCGGTGATCCTGGCGCTTTGGTGGCTTGGCGCGGCGATTTTGCGCGCAGGCGGCGCACCTCCCGCGCGGTGGGGACAATTTGGGTGGTGGTTCGCCGGGCTGACTGTGGCCGCCGGCCCGGTGGTGGGCGTGTGGCTGCACAGCCCCGGCGACTTCGCCACCTATGCCCGCGGGCTGCATTTGGCCGCCGACTTTGCGGTCATCTGGCCCCAGGTCGACGTTTGGGGCAATTTGCGCAACAGTTTTCTGGGGCTGATATGGCTGCCCGACGCCAGCACGACCGTGGCGTTTCCCGGCCATTTTGTGCACAGTCTGGTGGCGCCGCTGCTCTGGCTGGCTGCAGGCGCGCTGTTGGTGAACCTGGATCGCTTCGTCGGCTGGGCGCTGACGGCCTGGCTGCTGCCGCCGCTGCTCCTTGCCAGCGTGACTGCCGTTGTGACGCCCGACTGGACGCAGATGTTGCTGCTGCTGCCGGGCGTGAGCCTGGCGCTGGCCTTTGTCGGCAGCCGCTTCTACGCGGCCTGGCGTGCGCCGGACAACGGTTGGCCCGATGCACCGGCAGCCTATGTGCTGGCCGCGCTGCTGGCGGCGCTTGCCTTCAACGGCGCGGTGGCCTATCACACCTTTGCCGCAACCAGCAGCGATATCACCAGCTATGTCGGGCGCGCCGTGCGGGCGGCGGCGCCGCAACCGGCCGTGCTTGTGGCCAGCGCCAACCACACTATGCCGTCGCCCACGGATGAAGTTGTCCTGTTTATGACACCGCCCGGCGTCACGCCTGCTCTGTTCGATACAACCCTGCTGCCCTCCACTCTGCCGCCGGGCAGCCATCTGCTGCTGCTGCCGTCGGACGCAGCCGCGCTGGACGCCGTGCGCACGCGCTATCCGGGCGGCGCGTTGACCGTCACGCGTGACCTGCGCGCAACGCCGCGGCTGCTGGTCTATCGCCTGCCATAACAGAACTGGGCTGCGCTTTTACGCCATCTGATTTGTCCACAGCACGAGTCGTTTGTTATACTGTACATCGCTTTGCGTAAAATCTGACTGAGGCAATTGCCTCGTTTCGTAGGCAACGAAGGAAATAGTCATGAATATCGGCACATTTTTCATGTTGGCAGTGGACATTGTCGCCATTGCATTGATCTCGGTGGTCGTGATCCAGGGGCAGACGGGCGGTGGCCTGGGTGCCGTCTTTGGCGGCAGCGACATCTATCGCAGCCGGCGCGGCATCGAGAAGACGCTGCTGCAACTGACATTCGTCATCATGACGATCTTCCTGTTGTTGTGCCTCTTTACTGTCATCATCATGTAAAGCGGACTGTCCCCATCGTTTTCTGCGGGCGCACCGGCAACGGCTGCGCCCGTCGCTTTCTATCCATGCAACCAACCCAACCTTACGTCGACGAACTGTATGACAGTCCTTCGCCTGCCGAGTCGATTGGCCGGCATCTGCCGTGGCTCG
>JAPKMV010000103.1 GCA_026645635.1 Caldilineaceae bacterium | reverse complement strand
TGCGCGGCGTCGTCGTCTACCCGATGATGTGGCTGCCGCTGCCCATCGGCCAGGAGCGCAGCATCCGCCTGGTGGAGCAGACGCTGCCCAACAACCGCATCATCGCCCTGGTCACCAGCCGCGATGACGGCGCCGAGGAGCCGCCGCCGGACCAGATTTTCACCGTGGGCACGGCGGCGCAGGTGCATCGCGTCCTCAAGACGCCGGATGGGACGATGCGCCTGCTGGTGCAGGGGCTGGAGCGCATCCGCATTTTGGAGTACACGCAGGAGAAACCTTACCTGCGCGCCCGCATCGAGATCATCCCCGAAACGATGGAGGATGGCATCGAGATGGAAGCGCTGATGCGCGCCGTGCAGCAGCTCTTCCGCAAGCTGATCGAGCTGGAACCGCAGATGCCCGACGAGTTGGCCATCATGTCCGTGAATGTGGACGATGGCCGTCAACTGGCCTATCTCGTCGCCAGCAGCATGCGTCTGCGCCTGATCGACGCCCAGGCGATCCTGGAGATGGACAGCGTGCGCGATAAGCTGCTGCGTCTCACAGGGCTGCTCAAAAAAGAAGTCGAAGTGCTCGAACTGGGGCGCAAGATCCAGTCCGAAGCGCAGGGCGAGATGGAGCGGATGCAGCGCGAATTCTTCCTGCGCGAGCAGATGAAGGCGATCCAGAAGGAACTGGGCGAGGAAGATGAACACGAAGCCGACATCCGCGAACTGGATGAGCGCATCACCAAAGCGGGCATGGCCGAAGAGGCGGAGAAAGAAGCGCGCCGCGAATTGAATCGCATGAAGCGCATGCCGATCCAAGCCGCCGAGTACAGCGTGATCAAGACCTATTTGGATCTGTTGGTCAGCCTGCCGTGGCAGGAGAAGACCCCGGACAACCTGGATATCGCCTATGCGCGCCGGGTGCTGGACGAGGATCACTACGGCCTGCACGAGATCAAGGAGCGCATCTTGGAGTTTCTGGCGGTGCGCAAGCTGCGCACTGAGCGCAAGTCACACCGGCGCAGCCAGCCAGAGGACATCGGCGACAAGATCCGCCGTGAGCGCGAGGGTATCGTGCTCTGCTTCGTGGGGCCGCCGGGTGTGGGCAAGACGAGCCTGGGCATCAGCATTGCCCGCGCCATGAACCGCAAATTCGTGCGGCTGGCGCTAGGCGGCATCCGCGACGAGGCGGACATCCGCGGCTTCCGCCGCACCTACATCGGCTCCATGCCGGGGCGCATCATCCAGAGCCTGCGCCGCGTCGAGTCCAAGAACCCGGTCTTCATGCTCGACGAGGTCGATAAACTGGGCCGCGACTTCCGCGGCGACCCGTCCAGCGCGCTGCTGGAGGTGCTCGACCCGGAGCAGAACCGCGAGTTTCGCGACCATTACCTGGACGTGCCCTTCGACCTGAGCCAGGTGCTCTTCATCACCACGGCCAACGTGCTCGACACGATCCCGCCGGCGCTGCGCGACCGCATGGAGATCATCCAGTTGAGCAGCTACACCGAGGCCGAAAAGGTCAACATCGCCAAGGGCTATCTGATCCCGCGGCAGATCAAGGAGAATGGGCTGCGCAAGTCGGAGGTGACGTTCACCGACGAAGGGCTGCGCGAGATCATCGAGGGCTACACGACCGAGGCGGGCGTGCGCAACCTGGAGCGGCAGATCGGCAAGATCTGCCGCAAGATCGCGGCCAGCGTCGCGGCGGGCGATGTGAAGCGCAAGCGCACGATCAAGCCGAAGGATCTGGCGCAATACCTGGGCAAGCGCAAATTCTTTGACGAAGAAGTGGCCGAGCGCGTGGAGATGCCTGGCGTGTCGATCGGTCTGGCCTGGACCGAGGCCGGCGGCGACATCATGTTCTTCGAGGCCACGCGCGTGCCGGGCAACAAGGGCTTCACCCTCACCGGGCAGTTGGGCGACGTGATGAAGGAGAGCGCGCAGGCCGCGCTGAGCTATGTGCGCAACCGCGCCGAGGCGCTGGGCATCGACCCGGACTTCTTCGCCAAGAGCGACATCCACCTGCACATCCCGGCGGGCGCGATTCCCAAGGATGGGCCGAGCGCCGGCATCACCATGGCCACGGCGTTGGCGAGCCTGCTCACCGGGCGCCCGATTCATCCCAAGCTGGGCATGACCGGCGAGATCACGCTGCGCGGCAAGGTGCTGCCCATCGGCGGCATCAAGGAGAAGGTGCTGGCGGCCGCTCGCTATGGGCTGAACACGATCATCCTGCCGCGGCGCAATGAGGCCGATCTGGAAGATGTGGCGCCGGAAGTGCGCGAGACGATGAAGTTCATCCTGGTGGAGACGGTCGACCAGGTGCTGGCGGCGGCGTTGACCGGGCCGGGCGAGTACGACGGCAGCGGCAACGGGCCAGTGAGCCAACTCGACCTGAAGGCGTCGAAGCCAGTCGTGAAGAAGAAGCGCAAGCAGCAGGCAGCCGCAGCGTAGCTCGTTGCCGCGCCGGCTGCCAGGGTCTCTTTGAGGAGAAGGCCGGGCAGCAACATCGATGACTACTATGTCAAGTTGCAGATATCCATGTTTCACAGTATGCTGCAACCAGTTGCGTTCATTTGTAACGCGATGGACAGTGCGATCTGCGCGCAGCATCTTGTGCCGCACCGAGGCAGGGTTCCGCGTTGCGTTCGACATGACAAGAACAACAAACTCCAGCAGCGGTGGCAGCAGCGACGGCGGCGCAACTCGCCCCTCGCAATTCGCCCCGCACTGGCATTAGAACCATAACGGAGGTTAATACATTTTGTGAGTCGCAGGAGAAAATCGAATAGCAGCAGCCAGCCGGCGCAGCCACAGCAGGCAAGCGGCAAACCACCACAGCAGCAGCAACGCAAGTGGTACAAGGCCGACCTGCATTTGCACACGCCGGCGTCGCGCGATTACGAGCAGCCGGGCGTAACATATTTGGATTGGTTACGCAAGGTGGTCGAACGGGGCCTGGAAATTGTGGCCATCACCGATCACAACACGGTTGCCGGCGTCGGCGCCATCCGCCAGGAATTGGAGTGGTTGACCCGGTTGGAAGAGCAAGGGCGCTTGCAGCCGCATGAGCAGCAGCGTCTGGACGAGTGGCGCGAACTTGGCAACAAGGTAGTGGTCCTGCCCGGCTTTGAATTTACGGCCACATTTGGCTTTCACATTTTGGCCATCTTCCCGCCGGATACGTCGAGCCGCCACCTCGAACACGTCTTGCTCGACCTGAAGGTGCCGCCGCACAAGTTGGACGATGGCAGCACCGAGACTGGCGCCACGACCGAAGTGCTTGCCGCCTATCGCATCATCCGCGAGGCGGGCGGGCTGGTAATTGCTGCCCACGTCAACAGCACCCACGGCGTCGCCATGCGCAATTTCCCGTTTGGCGGCCAGACCAAGATCGCCTATACCCAGGACCCGAACCTCGATGCTATGGAGGTGACCGACCTGGATCGCAGCGGGCGTTCCACCGCGCGCTTTTTCAACGGCAGCAAGCCGGAGTATTCGCGCCGGATGTTTTGCATCCAGGGCAGCGACGCGCACCGCCTCGACACGGATCCGCGCAACCCCAAGCGGCTGGGCATTGGCGAACGCGCCACCGAACTGCTGCTCGACGAGCCGACTTTTGCCGCGTTGACTGGTTTGCTGCGCAGCAAGAACTTCGACCGCGTGCGCCCGGCGCGCCCCGCCGACAAGCCCTTCGACGCGCTGGAAGTCGTGCGCGAAGAAGGCAATTCGCTGATGCAGAGTTTCCACGAATCGGCCACCGACCGCAGCGGCAAATTCTCCAATATCCTGGGCGATATCTGCGCAATGGCAAACTCGGCCGGCGGCGTCGTCTACGTTGGCTGCCGCACGGGGAAGGGCAAGATCAAGGGGCTGGCCAATCCGGCGCAGTTGGAGCAGCAACTGCGCGCCGAAGTGGAAGGGCGCATGACCCCGCGCCTCGACATCCGCTTTGACGTGATGCAGAGCCAGAATGCCAAGGTGCTGCGCATCCAGGTGCCTAAGGGCGCCGACCTGCCCTATGCCCTGGACGGCAACAAGTTCTACGTGCGCGATGAGGCTGAGACCTCGCTGGCCGTGCGTGACGAGATCGTCGCGCTGGTGAAAGAGGCGCTGGGCTTCGAGCACGCGCCGGAGATCGAGGAGGCCGACGCCGCCGCTGAAGCGGTGGCCGATGATCTCGTGGTGGAGGTTGTGGACATGGCTGAGATGGCTGCGCTGGGTGCAGCCATGCCCGCTGGTGCGCCGCTGCAGCCGGTGGAAGGCGCCCCGTTTTACCTGCCCATGGTCGGTGTGGAGATTGTCGGCGTGGAACAGCGCAACGGCCTGCCCCACTACACGATCCGCGACCTGCGCAACGGCCACGTTGTCAACAACGTGACGCGCAAGGGCGCGCGCAAGCTGTGGAGCTATGCCATCCAACAGTACGAAGATCAACCCGCTGCCAGGCGCGCCATCGAGTGGCGCGGCAACGCCGGTCTGGTCTACGCCGAGAAGCGTGCGGGCAAGCTACGCTACGACCTGGCGTTGCGCGAGGGCGATGCAATCCGCGTCTTCTACGGCGTCACGGAAGATGGGATGGACGGGCCGTGGGCGCAGTTCTTACAGGAGTGAATCAGTGGCCGAACTCAAAACAAAGCTGAACGATGGTGACGTGATCGCTTTCTTAAACACCGTGGCCGACGAACGCAAACGCCAGGATTGCTTTGCCGTCCTCGACCTGATGCGCCGCGTCACCGGCGCAGAACCGAAGATGTGGGGCGACAGCATCGTCGGCTTCGACAGCTACCGTTATGCCTACGCCAGCGGGCGCAGCGGCGACTGGATGCTCACAGGCTTCTCCCCGCGCGCCCAGAACATCACCCTCTACATCATGGCCGGCTTCGACCAGTACGATGCGCTGCTGGCGCGGCTGGGCAAGTACAAGACCGGCAAGTCCTGCCTCTACATCAAGCGCCTCGCTGATGTAGATACGGCCGTGCTGGAAGCGTTAGTCGCCGCGTCGGTGGAACATATGCGCCGCACCAATCCGCCCGCCGCTGCCGGATAACGGAGCGCGTATCCCCACCTCCTGACAGCGAAACGCCTGACCCATTCCCGGAATGTCGGCGCACGCGCCGGTTGGCAGCCAACGCGTGCGCCAGTTTGTTACCGTCCAAACCCATTGTAAGCGTAAACGTTGTCGCCGCCGCAGCCGCTGGTGCAGGTGGCGTTGGCCACCACCACGATCGACTGCGTGGCCGTCACCACCGCCGACCACAACCCGTCGGTCATCCCGTTGACCGTGACGTTGGGCAGGTAGAAGCCCTGGGCATAGCCCGGATTGAGACAGCCGCTGCTCTGCCCCGCAATGCTCGCCCCTGTCGGTTTGAAGTAGCTGACGGCGAAACAGGTGTTGGCGTCCCCCGCATTTTGCACCTGGAAGCCGCTGCTCCACGTCCGATTGTTCTCTGTGTGGTTGCGCCGCAGCACCGGCAGGATGACCACCCGGCTGCCCTGCTGCGAACCGTTGTAGCTCATGTGCTTGCCGGCGCTCACCTGGCTCTGGTTGATCGCCAGCACGAAGGGGCGGTTGCTGGTGGAGACGATGCGGGCCGACAGCGGGCCGTCGGGCATCCCGCCGATGCTCTGCTGGCAGCGCGTCCACATGGCATTGGCGGCGATTGACTGTGATTCCACCGTGGTTCCGGCGCTGTGGTAGTAGGTGATCGTGACGTTGTTGGTCGCGTTGTCCAGGTTGCGCACGACAAAGCAGGAGTTCCAGCCGCCGTAGTTGCGCATGATGTAGGGCAGATAGGCCGACGTGGCGCCGACGCCCGCCTGCGTGCTGATGTCGATGGCGGTGTTGTACGCGTCGCTGAGCACCGCCAGGGGCTGGGTGGACTGGATGGCGACCGAACCGTAGAAGCCATCCCCGGTGTTGGGCTGTACGGTCCATGTACTCAGCGCCGCCTTGTTGAAGGGGGCACCCTGGCCCACATAGACGCCGTTGAGGTCGTAGTAGCTCAGCGTCCCGCTCGCCACCTGCGCACTCGTGTTGAGCAGCCGGATGTTCGAGGTGTAGCCGTAGTAGCTCCTGTAGACATAGGGGAGCGCCAGACTGCCGCCCGTCGTCGCCCACAGTGGGTCGCCCAGCGGGTTCGGCTGCATCCCGCTGTAGGCTGAAACCTGGCTCGCCCCCACCTGCTCCACCACAACTGACAAGTCTTCACTGCCATCGACTACGGCGAAGCCATATCCCAAGCCGGCCGGCAGTGTGACGCGCCAGTTCTGGTTTGGATTGAGGGTGGAGGCAGGCGCGTCGGCATAGACGCCGCTGTCATCGAAGAACGTCACCCGCGCCTGGCGCGGCTCAGCGCCATCGTTGCGCACGGTGATCATGCTGTAGTTGTCGGTATTCTGGCGCACGTCCGGCAGATAGGTTGCCTGTTTGCTCCACGCAATGCCAAGCAGGTTGCCGCCAGGCTCATTGCCGCGATCCCCTGTCTGGTTGCGAACCACGCGGATCGAGTACTGTCCGGTTGCCGGTGCTGTAAAGTCGACAATCTCGAAATTGTTCGCTGCGCTTTCCGACCTGATAGTTTCACCGTTAGGTGTAAGCACTTGCAGGTCAAAGTTCCTGTATAACAGATCGAGCGATGTGTCTGTCGGTGGGTCGGCGTGCGAAAGCCAGGCAATGGCAACCCGGATGCGTTCGCCACGGTTGGCCGTGAAGGTTCGTTCCACGTTGCCTCCACTGGCCGGATAAGTGTTCGTGGTCGCAATGTTCCACCAGCAGGGCGCGCTACATGTTCCGGTGTTGCCTTCGGACTGAGCGATCCAGTCGGCCAGCGCGGCGTCGATGCTGCCGGCGCCATCCTGACCGCTCAGGCGCCGATCACCCTCGATGTTGTGCACAGCCGAAGCCATGATGATGGCTTTGACCGCAGTTGGCCAGTTCTTCAGGTCGGCGTCGCGCTGCATCAGGAGGGCGGCCAGCCCGGCCACCTGCGGCGCAGCAAAGCTAGTGCCGGGAGTCCCTTGGCCTGCTACTGTGTTGATGTTTGTGCCAGGGGCGGCCACCTCCGGCTTTTCGACGCCGGTGTTCGGATTGACATGCGACGACGTTGCATACATTGCGTCATCTGACCACGAGACCGTAGCACTGTCGTCTGCGTTGCCAACGGCAATCACGTTGTAGGCTTTGGCCGGCGACGTGACGTTGTTCGAGGTGTTGCCGGCGGCGATGACCGCCGTGAAGTTACGATTCTTGACCCAGTAGTCGTACGCCCGGTCGGTGAAGTGTAGGGTGTTGTCAAGCTCAATGCTCTCACTTTGATTGACCACATGGGCGCGATTTGCAAATGCAGTGTCAGTCGCCCACGTGAGCGCAGCGATAACATCCGGCTGGGTGTTGTTGTGCCCGGTGTCCAAAATCTGAGCGCCATAGGCGATGCCACGCAACACAGGGTCGTTACATGCCGCAATCGCTGCAACACGGCTCTTGTGACCGATGGGATCGACTGGGGAAGCTCTTGTCGCCACAATGTCCAGGCAAGCGGCGGCGGTGGCGTTGATGTTGTAGTGTTCGAGGATGGCAATCCGGCTGCCGGCGCCGGTGTAGCCTCTGGCCCACACCTGCGGAGCCCGGTCGGTGGGGATGGCGACATCTGACGCCGGCGTCGCTTCGGCTTCGATGAGCATTATCTGGGCGACATCTTGACGCTCGCTCAACGCAATGATGGTGCGTCCGGGCAGACGAGCGGCCAGAGCCGGCATACCGGGAAACTCCTCGACGGCGAATCCCTGCTCCTCGAGCCATGCCACGATCGGCTGCACGCGCGTCGCCGCTGTCTCGGCGAGGATCTGCTCATAGCTGCGCTGAATCTCCAGCGCCAGATCCGGGTCAGCAACCGCCCACAACACACCCTTCTGCGCCAGCGCTTCCCCGGCAGCCGGGTAGCGGGCGATGATCTCGGCTTCGATATCGGCCTGCAAGCGCGCCGTTTCTGTGTGCGCCGCCCATACAGCCACCGGCAGCGTTGCTTCGTCGGCAACCTGCGGCAGCCGTGTGTACAGTGTCGGATCGAACTTGCCATATTTGGCGCGATAGGCCGCTTCTTCGGCGGCGCGCACGGTGTTGAAATCCGGCTCCACGGTCTTCGTCGCCGGGTCGACGAGCATGGCAAAGAGTTGGAAGCCTTCCGGCGCATCGTAGTGAACGGTGACATAGGTGTAGCTGCGCCCTAGCAGAGGGAAGGTGAGCCTCTCCTGGCTGCCATAGGCAAGTCGATCCCGTGGAATGCTGCGCTGCGAAGCCACATACTGCAAGGCTATCTCGGCTTCCGGGGGCAACTGTATAGGCATTGTCCCTGGCACTGGCGTGGGCAACGGGGAATCAAAGGAGGCAACAGCGGTCTGGGCGTAAGCGGCGACGCTGTACGCCAATGCCTAGCCAGCGCAAAGAACTGCGACAATCGTCCATAGAAATGCCTGTTTGTACGTCATGGGGTTTCTCCTGAGAAAACATCTACTTAGCCGGCGGTGTCGGCGTCACGATGTGAGCTTGAAGTGCCAATTCAAGCGGCGAACCAGGAATCTGGCGCTTATTGACCTTAACCAAATGATAAGGTGAAGTCATTGCTGCGGCGGATGCATATGCGGAACCTGGCCACCAGAACTGAGCATAGACGATCAGGCGACTGTCCTGTCGTGTGACTCGTTCAATGACTGTTTGGTAGTTGTGGGATCCCTGTTCTCCGCGAAACAGTGCAAGGACGGCCTGCTGTTCAAAGTCCAGGGACTCCAGTTGCGTATACACCTCTGGCTTCACCCAGTCTTTGATCCTG
>JAPKMV010001039.1 GCA_026645635.1 Caldilineaceae bacterium | reverse complement strand
ACACCGCCTATTTCTGCAACGGCTACCCCGACCGCTACCTCGACGCCATCCAACGGGGCAAGCGGCTGCTAAGCGCCGTGCCCTATGCGGCGCAGGTGGGCGGGCAGCGCCTGCTCATCCCCGCGGACATCGTTGCGGGCACGGCGCTGGCGGCGGATTTCACCAATGCCGCCTGGCGCGACCAACTGGGCTACGCCGACGCGCCGGTGCACACGCCCCACGCGGCCGGCGCCGCGCTCTGGCGCATCGCCCAACCCTACGATTTTGTCTTCTTCGAGCACTGGATGACCGATGTGCTGGGGCACAACCAGGACCTGGCCGGCGCAGTGGCCGATCTGCAGGTCTTCGATGGCTTTCTGGCGGGGCTGCTGGCCGCGGCGGACCTGGACAACACGCTGATCGTCGTCACCAGCGACCACGGCAACGTGGAAGATTGCAGCCACGGCAAACACACCGAAAACCCCGCGCTGACCCTGCTCCTTGGCGCGGCTCGCCGCACCTACGCGCCCCGCATCACTGCACTGACTGACCTGGCGCCGATGGTGATTGACTATCTCCAGTGTCCCATCACTCCGCCACGCCCTCATTGACCAGCGTCACCACCAGCACCAGTGCGACGGTCACGGCCACAGCGGAAACTGCGCTCAAGCCGCGCACGCCGAAGGTGAGATAGAGCCACGGCCCGCTGAAGCCGGCGACGGTGGCGCCGATCAGCGAGACTGCCGCGCCCAGCGTCATCAGCTTGCCGCGCTCCGGCGGCGACTGCTGGCTCAGCAGTGGGAAGTGGCTGACGATGTTGAACTCGAAGAACATGCGCGTCACTGCGATGGCCAACGTCGCCGCCACCACGCCGACGTTGAAAAAAGGCATGACGAGGTAGCCGGCCAGCGAGCCGACAATGCCGATCAGCACACTGCGCCGCTTGCCGATGCGGTCGGTGAAGAGGCTGACCGAGACGCTGGCCGCCAGGTCGAAGAAGCCGAGCACGAAGGCCACCGCGCCCAGTTCCGCCGCGGAGAGGCCGTATTCCGCCTGCAGCCAGACACCGTGCGCGATCATCAACTGCATGGCCGCGAAGTAGCTGAGCGCGGCCGCAAGGATCGCACTGTAGGCCGAGCGGGCATTGCTGCTGAGGCGGAAGAAGCCGCGCAGAGAACTGCGCGGCCGGCTGCCCGCGGGCCTGTTGTGTCGCGCCGCGGGCATGGCCCCAAAGACCAGCGCCATCACCACCATGCCCGCGCCGAGGAGGATGAGCGGCGCCTGCCAGCCGACATATTGCAGCAGCAGCCCCACCAGGGGCAGCCCGATGATGCCGGTCAGCGCCCACGCGTATTCGATCATCCCCAGCCCGCGCGCACGGATGTTGTAGGGCAGGCGCGCGCTGACATAGGCTTGCAGCGTAGGCACGAAACTGCTGCCGCCGATGCCGGTCAGCAGCATGGCGAGGGTGATGACCCAGATGTTGGTGGAGGCGGCAAGCAGGAAATACCCGGCCGCGCCCAACAGCAGCGCGCCGCGCAGCACGCGGCGATAGCTCGTGCGGTCGGCCAGCGCGCCTGCCACCGGCGCCAGCAGCCCCATCGCGCTGCGCAGCCCAAGCAGCCGCCCCAGGGTGATCACGTCGATGCCCATGCCCGCGGCGAAGATCGGCAGGAACGGGTTGAAGATCTGCGCGCCGATATCGACGATAAACTTGGCCGACATGCCGACGCCGATCAGCCGGCGAAATGAAACCTTCTCTGGAGCGGGCGCTGTCATGATTGTTCCTGGCTGGGCAAGCGGGTGAGGCAGTGGGCAGACGAGTCGCGCAGACCTGCCC
>JAPKMV010001038.1 GCA_026645635.1 Caldilineaceae bacterium | reverse complement strand
CAAGGAACCAACCATGCGTCGTCGTAACAGTATGCGGCACACTGGATACGATTACACCCAACCGGGCGCCTATTTCGTCACGATCTGCGCGCAACGCGGGCAATCAGTCTTTGGCGTGGTGGTCGATCATGGCATGCAATTGAATCCGCTCGGCGTGCTGGCGCAACAGGCTTGGGTCGATCTGGCCGCCAAACACGCGCATATCACCGTGGACAGCAGCGTCGTCATGCCCAACCATGCGCATGCGCTGCTCTGGATTGTGGAACCGGCCATCCACGACGGCATATCCGTGGCTGGCACGCCGCGCCAGTATGGCAAGCCCATCGCCGGGTCGCTCTCAACGCTGGTCAACGCCTACAAAATGACGGTGACCAAGCGCTCGATTGCAGCCGGGCTGATTCCCGGCCCGCCGCTCTGGCAGCGCAATTTCTGGGATCGCATCGTGCGTGACGAACGTGAATTGGCGAACGTGCGCCATTACATCGAAACGAACCCGCAGCGGTGGCTGGAAGATCAATTGCATCCCGCCGCACCGCCCAATCAATTCAACCGATGGACGTAGGGGTTTGCGTTGCGCGGCGGCGGACCAATCGTAGGGGTTTGCGTTGCACTGCGGCGGGCCGATATCTAGTGGTAACGGACGATCTCAGTCCGCCGCAGTGCAACGCAAACCCCTACCGGAGACAACGTTATGGCCTTTGACCAATCTACCCGCAATCGCCTTGCCCGCTTCGTCGCCGACGCACGCGCGTTGCTGACGGTGGAGTTCACGCGCCAACTCCAGCAGGAGTATGGCATGGACCCCGCGACCGGCGACGTGACCGACCTGGCGCGCCTGAGTCATCTGGATGACAGCCACCGGGCGACGGCGCGCATCCTGCGCGAGACCCTGCAGCACTATCTGGCGGGCAGCCCCAAACAAGATGCCAGGGCGCGCCGCGAAACGCTGGAACGCATCGTGCGGGAGCAGGCGTTCACCGTGCTCAACCGCATCGCCGCGCTGCGCATGGCTGAGGCGCGCGGGCTGCTCTTGGAGTCGATTGCCAACGGCTATCAGGCGCGTGGCTTCCAACTCTATGCCCGCGTCGCCGGGCCGGCGCTGGGCGAAACGGGCGACGCCTACCGCGCCTATCTCTTCAGCCTGTGGGACGAGTTTGCCGTCGACCTGCCGGTGCTCTTCGACCGCTTCAACCCGCAAGGGCGGCTCTTCCCGCGCGAGAGCGCGCTGCTCGACCTGTTGGCGCTGATCAACGACGCCGACCTGCAATCCCTGTGGGGCGAAGATGAGACCATCGGCTGGATCTACCAGTATTTCAACAGCCAGGAAGAGCGGCGGCAGATGCGCGCCGAGAGCCAGGCGCCGCGCAACAGCCGCGAACTGGCCGTGCGCAACCAGTTCTTCACCCCGCGCTATGTAGTGGAGTTCCTGACGGACAACACGCTGGGGCGCATCTGGTATGAGATGACAGAGGGCAGAACGCAGTTGGCAGAGGGCAGTGGGGAGCCGTCCGCAGCACCGCCTACTGCCAACCGCCAACAGCCTACTGCCGTGTGCCGGTATTTGGTCGACCGGTCGAAGTTTTTCTTGCTGCGGGTGAGGTTGCACCAGTGGAAGAGAACTCTGACGGCGATCTTACGCAGGAGGAACTGCTACACCGGCCAGTCTATATCCCGCGCCGCCCGCTCAAAGACCCGCGTACGATCCTGATGCTGGACCCGGCCTGCGGCTCCATGCATTTCGGCCTCTATGCTTTCGACCTGTACGAGATGATCTACAGCGAAGCCTGGGACTTGCAGTATGCGGTATGCAGAAGGCAGATG
>JAPKMV010001037.1 GCA_026645635.1 Caldilineaceae bacterium | reverse complement strand
CCTTTGCCGCCGATGTGCCGTCGGTTTCCCCCTATGGCGCCGGCCAGGGTATCTACTTTGTCGACGCCGACGGCGATGGCGTCTGTGACAACACCGGGCTGTACCTGGGCCAGCAGACCGGCGCCGGCAGCCAGATCGGCGCCGCAGGCCAGGGTGGCAATGACAGTTGCCTGGATGCCGACGGCGACGGGGTGTGTGAATGCGCCAGGGCGCGTCACCGACAAGCGGGAGGCGCATGACACAAGACCATGAGTCATGCGTCCGGAATCATAGATCGTGGGCTGGCTTCTGTGTGATATAGTGCCCCTATGGTCATGGTACACCGAGCTGTTGCAGCAGCTTTTCGTAATCCTCAGTCGAAATCTCCCCCTGCGCCAGGCGCCGCTTGAGCATGTCCTTGGCGGCATCGTCCGCGCTGCTTGTCGGCTGGGTGTTGCCCAGCATCTGCCATACGATGATCGCGGCCACTAGCGCAACCAGCCCCACAAGCAAGACAGTTGCCGACAGCATGCCCCAGCCCGTAGCTCCCATCATTTGCCAACTCACCGTCGCCCCCTTCCGCAGCCGCCGGATGCCCAAGCATCCTTACTTGCAGGTCTCCTGCCTGCACAACAGCGTAACACAGCCAAGCAGCATAGTGTCAGGGCCAATCGGCGCGCAGTTGACCCGCCATTTCGCCTACTGTGGCTGTCGCCGCCCAGCTAGTAGCCACGCCTCCAAGCCATCCCCCTTCCACTCCGCCGCGTTCAACGGGCTGTACTCGTCGTAAGGGGACTGGACGATCACATCTGTGCCTTCACCGGGACGGGATTTGATACGCAACTGTCCGCCGACCAGATCGGTGCGCTCGCGCATGCCCATCAAGCCGAAATGGCCGGCGTTGGTGAGTTCCGTGAGCTTATCGGGCATGATAAAGCCGACGCCGTCATCATGAATTGCCAGCGTTACGCCAGTCAAGCCAAAGTGCAAGGCAACGCGGATTGTCTGAGCATGCGCGTGGCGGAGCACATTGTTCAACGCCTCCTGGGCAATGCGGTAAAGTGCCAGTTCTAGATCCTCGCCGAGACGGCGTTCCGCGCCAGATACGCACAGTTCGGCGCCCGCCTCGCGCGCCAGCATCTCCAATGCCGGGGCCAGTCCGAGATCCGCCAAATATGGCGGTCGCAATGCCTGGGTGAAACGACGCACATCTTGCGTGGCCCCGGCAATCATATGGCGCAAGTCAGCCATCTGGTCGGAGCTGCGCTCGGGGTTGCGGTTCAGGCTGCGCTGCACCATCTGGGCTTTGTGATCCAACGCAATCAGCGTCTGCACCGTCTCGTCATGCAGCTCACGTGCCAGCCGGGCGCGCTCGTCTTCCTGTGCCGCGGTCACCGCGTGCACATAATCTCGCATCGCCGCTTGATTTGCCTGGAGACGCTGCGCCATGGCATGCAGCGCCTGGCGCAAGTCTTCGATCTCTTCCAGACCACCGACAGGCTCGGCCGCGGCATCAAACTCGCCTTGTCCAATCCGATCGGCCTGGAGCGCCAAACTTTGCAGGGGACGTGCAATGTAGCGCAAGCCAAAGTACAAGGTAAAGAACGAGATAATTGCTGCGGCCGCCATGATCAGCGGCAGCAGGCTTTCGAAGTGGAAAAGTGGCGCCAGCAGCGCATTAAGTGGTTCGCGAATGACGAGCGCCCAAGGGGTGCCCGCCACAGGAGTATAGGCCACAATCATTGCTTCGCCGCCAAGCGTGTCGACGAGCGTGCCGCTTGCACCGTTAAGCCCAGGTGCAACCCCTGACCAGGCGGCAACTTCCCCCGCAGCCGGTAGTTGGCCTACG
>JAPKMV010001036.1 GCA_026645635.1 Caldilineaceae bacterium | reverse complement strand
CCTCTCACCCCCCTCACCCTCTCACATCAGCCAGGTTCAGACTCATGGAGGAGGGGCGGCGCCTGCAATCAGGCGTGGCTGGCGCTCTGGACGGGCGCGCCTTGCAGCGCGGCTGCGCGTGCGGCGGCCGCTTCTTTGAAGGTCACCAGGCGGTCCTTCTGCTCATCCCACAGGGCGAAGCGCACGGTGCTGAAGCTCTTGCGCAGGTCGAGTTTGACCACGCGCTGCATCAGCTCGTTCTCCTTATGACACTTTTCCAGGTTGTAGTTGGGGATGCGCGGGCTGAGGTGATGGATGTGGTGGAAACCGATGTTGCCGGTGAACCACTGCAGCACCTTCGGCAGTTCGTAGTAGGAACTGCCGTGCATGGCGGCCAGGGTGTAATCCCATTCCGGCGTGTGCTCCCAGTAGGTGCGCTCGAACTGATGCTGCACGTAGAAGAGCCAGACGCCCGCGCTGCTGGCGAGAATCATCGTCGGCAGCAGGATCATCAGCATCTTGTCGAAGCCGATGGCGGCGCCGATCAGCGTGTAGAAGCCGGCCAGCGCTGCATTCGTCCACCAGACCGACGAACGCTCGCCGTGGCGGTAGGTCTCGTCTGCGGAAATGGGGAAGCGTTCCAACACCAGGAAGTTGATCGTCGGCGCAACGCCAAAGAGGAAGAAGGGGTTGCGGAAAATGCGATAGGCAGCCCGCTTCCACCAGGGCGCCGCAAAGTATTCATCGGTCGTCATCGTCCACACATCGCCGGTGCCGCGCTCTTCGAGTTCGGCATGGTGGGCATGATGGATCGCATGGCTCTTGCGCCAATATTTGTAGGCGACGAAGGTGAAGAGGCTGGCAACAATGCCGGTCGCATCATTGGCGCGCCCGGACTTGAAGAAGGAGCCGTGTCCACAATCGTGCTGGATGATGAAGATGCGCACCAGAAACCCAGCGGTTGGGATCGCCAGCAGCAGCGTCAGCCAGTAGCCGACCTGCAAGCTGAGGTACATGACGATCCACATGATAAACAGGCCGCCGAACGAGTTGACGATCTGCCACACGCTCTGCTTCACACTGGGCCGCGTATACTTGCCGACGACCGACTTCCAGCCTGCGTACATTGTCGCAGGATCATTTTGTACTGCTGCACTCATTGAAACAACTATCTCCCTGTGTTAGCTGACGCCGCCTCTGCCCGGAGCGCAGCGGTCTTCCCAACCATCGTTCTCACTGATGCACAGGCGGCAACGACGAATAAGCATGGCCCGCGGCCAGGCAGGCGCGACGGACTCATTGCTATAACCCGCTGAGCGGTGGAGAGTTGCGAGGGGTGAAGAAAAATCACGGGTCTTCGGCGACTGCCGAAGACCCGTTGAGGCGGAGAGGGAGGGATTTGAACCCTCGAGGGCTTTGAGACCCTACCCGTTTTCGAGACGGGCGCACTCGGCCGAGCTATGCGACCTCTCCACAAAACCATTGCAGTCTACCACAGGGCATTATGGTTCGCCAACTCGCATCGTGGCGGGGCGAAAGTGAGTGGGCGCGATATCCGCAAAATATGCGAAAGGCACGAATGCGCTGATGTCTTTCGTGCCTTTCGCACATTTCGCGCCTTTCGTGATCCAAATTCTTGCGCCCCAGGCCCGAACTACACCCTCACAGCCGCGCGTACTGCCGCCGCGGCTTGCCTCATTGGCCCGCCAATTGGAAGGTGTTCCACAGCACGGTCACGCCGATCAGCGCCAGGGTCACACCGGCGGCGACATTGATCGCGCGGAAGAAGCCCATGCCAGGCCCGCCGCGGGCCGCCAGCCAACTCAACAGGAGACACCAAAGCAGCGCGCCCG
>JAPKMV010001035.1 GCA_026645635.1 Caldilineaceae bacterium | reverse complement strand
GATCGATGGCTACCCAACGGGTATCGGTGCGAGTAATCTCCGTCATGGACTTCCCCTCTCAAACAGATTGAACTTCCGCACGTCAATCTTGGTGCATCGACACCGGTATCGGGACGGGGAAGTCCCTTCGCATTCGCTCAAGCTGACCCGCTACGGCAGCTTAGCTCGCACGTTGATATGGCTTGTTCCTGTCAAGAGGCAAGACCCGGTTCTCCACGGAAGTGGATCGTTGGTGAATCCTGCGGCGTGCCGAAGCGGGAACACGGCGGGGTCGGGTGCTATTGCGACGGTTGATCATGCTGATATGCGTGGATTGGCTACCGACAGTTCATGTGTTCGTCGCGGGGCTGCCTGCGCTCTAGGCTCGGCGATCGAGGCACACCATGGATGTGGCTCGCGTCATAACGTTGTCGAGGATTCCCCTGGCCGTGACCGCGCCGCGTTCCCGCTTCGGCCTGCTGGCGTGTTGGCTCGATAGGCAGTTCCTCCTGAGCTTGGGGTGATCCGTGTTGCCGAGCCCTGCTGCGCTGCGAGCTTCAGTTGCTGCAAGGTGGCACGGGTGGCGGCGTGACCTGGCGCGCGATGTCCCAGACGAAGCCGCTGAGTTCGCGTGCGATGGCCACCACGATCTTGTTGTGCGGCACCCGCCGTGCGGCCAGGCGCCGGAAGCGATCACACAGGCGAAGCTGCGCAGCCCAGGCGATGTCGGTGACGGCCTTGGGAAGCTCGGCGTGGCGCCGGGCGATGATGGGGCTGACCCGAGCGGGGTTGCGGTAGTGGTGCGAGACCTCGACCAGCATGCGGCGCGCGGCGCTGTTGCCGGCCTTGGTGATGGCCCCCAGGCGGCGCCGGGTGCTGCTGGAGTTCTCGCTGGGCACCAGGCCGAGGTAGGCCATGAGCTGTCGCGGGTTGGCGAAGCGGTGGAAGTCCTGGATCTCGGCGGTGATGGTGATGGCCGCGACGAGCTGCACGCCGCGCAACGCTTGCAGCGCGGCGACCACGGCAGCGAGCGGCCAGTCGGGCAGGGCGTCGCGCAGGCTGTGCTCCAGGCGCTGGATGCGGGCGGTGGACTCCGCCACGGCGTGCAGGTACTCCTGGAAGGCGATCTGCTGGGTGGGGTGCGGCAGCCGGATGTCGGCCAGCCAGCGCTGGTGAGCGGGCGTCCAGGCGGTCTTGCCGGCGTACAGCACGCCGTTGCGCAGCAGCAGCGCCTTCAGGCGATGGCGAGCGTTGCGCTGTTCGCGCACGGCGTCCTCGCGGGCGCGCACGAGGTCGCGCATGGCCTCGTCCACGGCGTCGGGCACGCGCACGGCGGACAACTCCCCGGCGCGCGCCAGGCGCGCGAGCATGAGTGCATCGCGGCGGTCGGTCTTGACGCGGTCGCCGCTGCGCTTGGGGATGGAGGACGGGGCAACGACCTCGCAGTGGTGGCCCAGGGCGGCGAGGTGGCGCTGCAGCACGAAGCCGCAGGGGCCGGCTTCATAGACGACGTGCGCGCGGTGGCCGGCCGAGACCAGGCGGCGCAGGGCCTTGGAGACGGCATCGACGCCGCCGGCGACGCTGCCCAGGTGGCGGAGTTCGCCGTCGCGCCCGGCGTCGGCCACGGCGACATCGATGCTGTCCTTGTGCACGTCCAGGCCGACGAAGATACTTGCCGGCAGGTGAGATTGAGAGTTCATGGCCCGTCTCCTTGGCAATGGCACGCAGTGCGCAGCCGCGCATGCGTTGTGGCTCGGCACGCCCTCGGCGCGCAACCCACGATAGGCCGGGAGACGGGCCGCCTCAACTCAAGCCATCTTGTCTAGGGAACGTCTGAACAACTCACCATACAG
>JAPKMV010001034.1 GCA_026645635.1 Caldilineaceae bacterium | reverse complement strand
TGATTCGTGGCGCCCGCTATGACGTGCACCTGGCGGCGGCGGAAGTCATCGATGCGTGGATCGCCAAAGTGAAGCTGGCCTATGACTTCAGCGCCGACGGCGGCGATTACAAGCGCAGCCAGCAGGTGAAAGCGTTGCAGGAGTTTGGGCAGTCGCTGCGTGCGAAGGCGGGCGGCGGCGGCGCAATCACGGCGCAGATGGTGCGTTCGGATAGCGGCGAACAATAACGAGTTGTGGGACGAAAAATGGACGTGGGCAATGTAACAGGCGACGTGACTGGAGCGGATGTTAGCGAAGCCGGCAATGTGGTGGTCGGCAAGGAAAACCGCCAGCAAACTGTCACGGTCAATGCATTGCCGTTGCATGATGACAGTGAACACATCACCACGATTGCCCTGGTCTACGAGTTGGTCACGAAGCTCATGAAACAGATTGACCAAGAGCGCAAGGAACGCACGGAAGACATGGCGGCGCTACGGTCTGAGCTTGACCGGTTGCGCACGACGGCGGCGGCGATGCAACTCCAGATCGAGCGCGTGGGCGATCATCTGGCGACCGTGGCGGCGCATTGGCCGAAGGCGGTGGTGGTGAGTGACCGCCATCGGTGGACGTTTGCGACGGCGTTTGCCATGCTCTTTGCGCCGGTGCCGCTGTTCTACAGCCAAGTCCGTGATCATCTGGACATTGGTTGGCAGGCGGCGCTGCTGCTGGCGGCGATTGCCTATCTGGTGAGCGCTTTGTTGTGGAGCTACATGTGGTGGGGGAAATGATGAGCTACGGGGAATGGATTGCGCTGGCCGTTGCTGTGTTGACGGGCGTGCTGATCGTGGTGGTGTGGGTGCGCACGAAGCCGGCGACGGTGGAGGATGCGGCGGCCAGTATCCGGGATGCGTCGGAAGTGGCGCAGACGGCGGTGGCGGCTGCTGAACAGTTGTGGCGAACGGGTAAGCTGCCGAAGACGGAAAGGTTTGACTATGCCCTGGGGCTGCTGCAGAAGGAGTTTCCGGGGCTAGACCCGGTCCAGTTGCGTGCCAGCGTGGAGGCCGGGGTGTACTGGCTGAAACAGGCGGCGGCGGTTCGGCAGGCTCACCAACCGGGCCAGCCGGAAGCGGCGCAGGGGTTGCCGGTGCGTCCGGCGGCGCCAGCCAAGAAGGCGTGACCACGTGTTGACCGCAGCGGAACTGTCGGCGATGCGCAACACGCAGACGGCGGCCATGATGGACGCGTGCAAGCTGTTGACGCCCTCTGCGACAACGGGCGATTTCGGGCAGCACGGCGCGACTTACAGCGAGGGCAGCGAGATTGCCTGCGGCTTCGAGTCGCCCACAGCGCAACGCGGGGGCACGCTGGCCGGGGTGGAGGTGATCCTGAATGCCCGTGTGCGGCTCGACCTGACGAACGGGGCGAACGTGACGCCCAACCATCGCATCAAGCTCACCAAGCGGCTAGGCACGGCGCTGGCCACGGCGGAAACGTACCGGGTGGTGGGCTGGCCGAAGCGGGGACCAACGGGCTTTGTGGTGGAACTGGAGCGCATCGAGTAATGGAAATCCGAATGCAGATCGAAGGGCTTGACGATGCGCTGGCCATGCTGGACAACACAGTGCGGGCGGATGCGCTGCGCGACGGGTTGCGGGCGGCGGCGCTCTTCGTGGAGGGGCAGGCCAAAATCAAGGCGCCGGTGGATACCGGTTTTCTGCGCAATTCGATTCAGGTGGTGAGCGTCACCAGTTGGGAAGCGGTAGTAGCTGCTGCCGCGGAATATGCGATCTATCAAGAGATGGGCACCCGGTTTATGCCGGCGCATCCATTCATGCGCCCTGCGTTAGAAAG
>JAPKMV010001033.1 GCA_026645635.1 Caldilineaceae bacterium | reverse complement strand
CCCGGACATGGAACTGATCATGGCGCCGACCACCGTGGGCATCGCGGCGGCGGCCAAGGCCATGCAGGACGAAGGGCTGTGCGAGACGGTCAAGGTCTCCGGCCTCGGTCTGCCGGCTGAGATGGTCGAGTTCACGCTGAACGGCTGCGCGCCGGAGTTTGCGCTGTGGAGCTTTGTGGACCTGGGCTACCTAAGCTATCACCTGGCCTACAAGCTGGCCACGGGTGAGCTGCAGGGCGTCGAGGGCGAGACCTTCGAGGCCGGGCGCATGGGCAGCTTCACGATCGAGAAGGATCCCACCCGCGACGCCGGTCTGCGCGTCCTGATGGGGCCGTTCACGGTCTACAATGCGGAGAATGTCGAGGCCGCGGCGCAGTAGGTAGTAGGTAGGAAGTAGGAAATAGACCGCGGATTTGGCGGATGAGGCGGATTTGCACGGATAAGAAGGAATCCGCGTCAATCCGTCTAATCCGCCTAATCCGCGGTCTATTGTTATCTGGGGGTAAACATGCATGAATCGGTGATCGATGTCAGCCGCCAATTCTTCACAGAGATCCTTCTCCCCATCCTGCGCCGCGACTTCCCCGCCGAAACCGCGCAGACGGCCTTCGGCGTTTTCGGCTACGGCTCCGAGGTGATGGGCATGGACGACGAATACTCCAGCGACCATCACTGGGGCATTCGCATCAACGCGGTCATGCCGGATGCGCTCTTCCACGCCCGCGGGCGCACGATAGCCCAGGCGGTGCTGCCGCACCTGCCGGAGAGTTTCCACGGCTACGACGTGCGCTCCGGTTTTTCGGGCGGCACCGGGCTGTCGATCACCGGGCTGGAAAGCTACCTCAAGACGACCATCGGCATCGACCATGCGCCGGAGAGCTACGCCGACTGGCTGGGCGCGCCCGAAGAAGACATCATCCACATCGTCAACGGCGAACTGTGGCTGGATGAGACGGGGCGATTCAGCCACATCCGCACGGTGCTGCAAGGCTACTACCCGGAGCCGGTGCGCCGGCGACGCATCGCCCACTGGTGCCGCTATTTTTCGGGCATGGGCAGCTATGCGCTCAAGCGGGCGATCCTGCGCGACAACGAGTATTACGCCACGATCGTCTTTTCCCGCGCCGTGCGCTGGGCGGTGCAGCTTGCCTTTATGCTCGAACGCCAGTATTACCCCTACGACAAGTGGACCTACGCCTTCTTCCGGCGGCTGCCGCGGCTTTATGCGCCGCTGGCGCCGCTGGTCGACGAGGCGGTGCGCCTGTCTACGCCGTGGGAACGCAAGCTGGAACTGCTCAACCGCATGGCCGACGTGATCGACCACTTCCTCGTCGCCGACGGCATCATCCAGCCGCACGCCAGGTTCGCCGAGCACCCGTCCTCCGGCTACCGCCTGCTGGAGCACGCCTACGCCGAGATACTCCACGATCTGCCGGAAGATCTGCGCGGCCTGGTGCCGGTCTGGGAACAGGTGCACTGGGAAGCGAATCACAGCCAGTTTGTGGCGGGGCTGGAGCTGGATGCATGGGATGGGATGTTGAATTTGAAAGAAGAGACTATATTATGAACTCCAAACAACGCGTCCTCGCCACCCTGCGCCGCCAGACCACCGACCGCACGCCCATCGACTGCTGGCTCTATCAGCGCCAGTTCCTGGATCGGCTTGAAGCCGACTACGGCACGCGTGAGCAGTTCCTGGATGAGTTCGGCATCGACCTCTTTGTCGGCTTCGTGCCCTACCCGAACCAGACGGGGCGGCTCTGGGACGTGCTCGAACTGCCCGACTTCGACCCTGGCGACCCGCGCGACCCGAAGTGGATCACCCACAGCGACTGGAA
>JAPKMV010001032.1 GCA_026645635.1 Caldilineaceae bacterium | reverse complement strand
TGACCAGAAGCGCCCACACGCCGCCCAGGATTTCGCCATTCCCGTTGCCCAGGCCATCGGCCACGATTTCGATGCCCTGCCACCTCAGCGCCGCCTGCATCGGGTCAACGGCATACAGCGTGGCCGTGGGCGCAAGCCCGGCATTGGCGACCATGCCGCTGGCAACCAGCGAGCCGGCCCAGATGAGGCCGATGGCGGTGGCCACCTGCATGAGCGCCGGCGCGCCTGGTTTCAGACGCTCATGCAGCGCCAGCGCCAGAATCACCAGGACGATGCCAAAGAAGACGTACATCAACAGGTTGGTTGCAAAGATGACCATCTGCTTCTCCACGATCAGGGCCACCTTCGCGGCCGGATCGGTGATGTTGATGTAATCCAGGACGACGATGAACAATACAAGCCCCACCAGGTAGGCAACTGCCAGGTAGAGAGCAGCGAAGCCGCCGAATTTCTGAGAGGTTTTCATGTCTACTCCTTCCGAGATTTCGTCTTGATGCCCATGCTTTGTTTCCCTCTCATTGTGCCGAGAATTGGCGCCGCCGTATAGACACTTTGGTGTGCGTCGAGGTGTTGTTTTGGTGGACTGAAGCGGAGAATCGGATGTTTGTTCGCCTACGGCAAGCCTGGCTTGCGGGCACGCGCTACGGCTACGGGGCGCCGCTGGACGTGGCCCTGGCCGCGGATGTGCGAGTGGGGAGAGGCTTGCCTCTTTGCCACAGGTTCCGCAACACCCGTAATGCGCGCAGTGTGTTCCAGCGGCTGGGCTGGCCCGGCGTTTCCATGTCGAAATGCACCTGACCGGGATGCCTGGCCTGCAAGGGCCAGCGTCCATCTTTGCGGCGCTTTTGCATAAGGATATCGAGCGCATCTTGCATACGCGGGTCATACGCGGCGCCCGCACCACTGAAATAGTCTAACGCGCGCAGGGTGTCATAGAACCAGCGCGACGGGTATGGCAAGAGCAGAAAGCGCGGGTTGATGATCGCGCCGGTGCGGTCGGAGCGGAACAGGCGATGTTGCAGCACGAATTCCCGCGCCTGGCGGGCGATGGCGTCCAGTTCGCCGGCGCGGTAGGTGTAGCCGTTGGCAAGATACTCGGCAATACCCTCTAGCACTGAGATCGTCGAGTGCAGCGAGCTGTGGACGGCGCTGCGCACGTTGGACTCGCAGTTGAAGCCGCCGTCGGGCATCTGCACACCGATCAGAAAGTCCACGATAGACCGCAACGACTCCGCAGGTGTCTGGAAGTAGGCGGCATAGGATAGCACCATGCCGTTGACGCAGACATCGCTGTTCTCGACGGTCTTCGCCGGGTTCACGCCGCCGTCGGCCGACTTGTGCCGGGCCAGGATCTGGCCGATGCTCTCGCGGATTTGAGGATGGTCGGGCGCAATGCCCAGGTGCTTCAGGTCGAGCAGCGTGTAATGACTTGAAATCCACTTGGGCTGGTAGAACCCCCGGCCCCAATAGCCGTCGGGATGGCGAGCGGCCAGGAACTGCGCTCCCCAACCTTCGACTGCGATGCGCGCCTGCAGATCCGGGCGCTCCTCGTCCAGCAGATCGCGGCGAACCTGATACTGGAGGGCGACGTCGCCTGCCAGCAGCCAGTCGATGAGCTCGTTGGAGATCGAAACCGGTGTCATACCAGCCTCCTCGTCGATTGGGGTTTACGTATTGCGTATTGCGTGTTGCGTGTTGCGTGGCAATACGTAACACGTAACACGTAACACGTAACACGCAATCTCACGAAGCGCTTGCCCGTGCCCGTGGCGCTTGCTGCACCAGCGCCTGCATCAACGCCGCGCCCCACGCTTTGGCCCGCTCCAGCTCGCCGCCGCGCAG
>JAPKMV010001031.1 GCA_026645635.1 Caldilineaceae bacterium | reverse complement strand
TGCCGTTGATATCGCTGATCGATGGGCCGTCGACCGTGCGCCAGGCGACGCCGTCCCAGTGGCGCAGCACATCGCTCGTATCCATCGGACGATCAGGGCAAGAGTGAGTGTCCGCCCCGGCCCAGATGTCGTCGGCGGCTGCGCCCCAGATTACCTTGAGATGGCACTGAATCCCAGAGAACTCCCTGCGCCAGGTCACGCCATCCCAGCGGAGGATGACGCCGTGGTCGCCGACAGCCCACGCGGTGTTGGCGTCACTCGCCCACACCGCGTGCAGGGTGGCGGTCTCGCCGCTCTCCTGCACCTGCCAGGTCGCGCCATCCCAGAAGCGGATCACGCCGCGGTCGCCCACCACCCAGACATGGTCGGCGTCGAGACCCCAGACACCGCGCAGCGCTGCCGTCGTCTGGCCATCCTGCCCATGCCAGGTGGCGCCATCCCAAAAGAGAATGGCGCCGGCATCGCCTACAAACCAGACGTGGTTGGCGTCGGCGCCCCACACGTCATGCAGGGCGTTGCCTTGCGGCAGCGGACTGTGCCAGACCCAGTCGCTGCCGGCGTTGGCGACGCCCTGGGCGTGTGCCGCGGTCGCGCCGGCGCCCGCAAGCCAGAGGAACAACAGCATACAGGAGACACCAAAGAAGAGGCTGCGTCGCAGCCATGAAGCAGTATGGTTGGGATGCATAATGTACTCCTTTCATGACCATTGTCGCGCTGAAAGCGGTGCGCGGGATCGGCCAACTGGACAGCACTGCTTGACCACAAATAGACAGGGCATGGTGAGTGGGTGAGTGGGTGAGAGGGTGACATAAACCGTACCCTGTGCCCGCTCAAAGAATCACAACGGGCGCCCCATGAGGAGCGCCCGCCAACAATCTTCGAAGAGCAATCAGGTGCTTTTCACCCTCTCACCCCCCTCACCCTCTCACCCACTCACCCTCTCACGCAAACAAGGAGAGAGCAGGATCAAGCGTGATGTTCCTCCTTCGGCAGCAGGAAACGCACGGCCAGCATCCACGCCAGCAGCGCACCGGCCAGGATGCCCACCGTCGAAACCCATTCCAGGATGTGCGGCGTGTAGGACGCCGTGCCCGCGGGCAGCACCTGAGCGTAGAGGGTGGCATTGAAGCGGTTGAGCAGCACGCTGGACAGCATGAGGATCGGTACAAGCCACTGCACCGCATCCAGCCGCCGCCATGCCGGCACGCTCCACAGCAGCACGGGCAGCCCTACGCCAAGCAGCAGCTCGAACAGCCAGAGCAGGCCCATGTTGCTGGCCAACAACCCTGCGTCTCCAGCCACGAAGATCTCGACCAACTTCGCTGCGCCATAGAGCGCGCCGATGACCACAGCGCCGGTGATCAGCCCGTTCGCCACGGCTTTGTCTTCCGGCTCAGCGCGCACCCGCTTGGCAACTCGATAGCCCACCGCGCCCAGGCTCAACCCGGCCATGATCGACGACACGTAGAAGAAGATCGGCAGCACCGGCGTGTACCACAGTGCGTGCAGGCGATGGGGCATGTTGAGATAGAGCGTGCCCAGCGTCGATTGGTGCAGCGTCGAGAGCGTCACGCCGATGATCGTCACCGGCAGCATCAGCCAGCCGACGACGCGCAGCGGCCAGCGCCAGGGCAGGAAGCGCAGCGCATAGGGGCTGACCTCGATCATCAGCACCGTGGAGTAGAGCAGCACACACCAACTGATCTCGAAGAGCGGCGAGTGCAGATTCCAGTAGAGCAGAAAGTGGTAGAAGCGATCCGGCCGGCCCAGGTCGAGCACGAGCAGCAGCAGCACCGCGACGTAGCCCAGGAGACCAGTGAGCAACGCGGGGCGCAGCGCGGC
>JAPKMV010001030.1 GCA_026645635.1 Caldilineaceae bacterium | reverse complement strand
GCTGGCCGCCAGCAGGTCGAAGTATTCCTCGCTGCCAAAGACCACTTCAGTGACTTTCATGTCGTCGGTGAAATCCACATCCACCCACAGTTCCACCGGGCTGCCCGCGGCATCCTGGGTGATGCTCTGCAAGCGGAAGGTGCGCCCGGCGACATAGCGCAGCGTCTCCTCCTGCTCGACCACAGTAGCCTGGCTCAGCGACTGGTACAGCAGCCGCCGCTCGACCGCCGCCGCGCCCGCGGCAGGAGCCGCAGCCTCTGCCGCGGCGGACTCGGCTACGTCCGCGCGCAGCACCTGCGCATCCACCGCAGCAGGCGCGGGCGCCGCTTCGCCGCCACCCATCCCGTCCACCATGCCCGGCTCCTGCACCAGATAGCTCGTGTAGGGCGTGACGATGCCGTAGCGCAGGCTCAGCTCGACAATGGCGTCGATCAGTTCGTCGTTTGGGCCGCTGCGCCGCACCTCGTCCATGAGCACGCCCAGTTTGCGCGTTGCCCAGAGGCGGGCCACGAACGGCTCACCCGCGCCGCCGGTCAGTTCCTGGTCAGGATAGACATAGAGGCGCTCCACGCCGTTGACGCTACCGGTCAGCGTCACCTCCACCGGGCCGCCTTCGTCGTAGCGCCCGGTGACGACCAACTGCTCGCCTGCGAAGAGGTCGGGCAGCGGATGCGGGTAGAGTTCGCTCACCGTGGCCTTTCCGTCGAATGCCACCTCCACATCGGCCAGCACCGGCGTGCTGATCTGGGCGAAGAAGCTGCTCACCGCCTCATCGACCTGTTCGTCGGGCCGCACGTAGCTGTCGCGCCCGCCCAACGCCTGGCTGAGTTCGTTCAGCAGGTCGGTGTTGACATCGTAGCCGATGCCGAAGGTAAAGAGGCGCACCTGACGCGCTACCGGCGCATTGGCCTGGGCGTTGGTGACAATGTTGGCCGCCACGGTCTCACCCTGCGTCGGCTGGCCGTCGGTGAGGAAGATGATGTAGCCCGGTCGCGCCGGGTCCTCGTCTTCGGCAAGGCGGGCCAGCGCTTCCAGCAGCGCGCGGTTGATGTCGGTGGAGCCGATGGCCTGCAAGTTGTCGATCCAGCGGGTGGCGTCGGCGCGTGTCTTGGCCGTGACCGGCTGCAGGTCGCTCTTCCAGGGCCGCGTGCCCGTGCTGAAGGCGATCAGGTTGAAGCGATCTTCCGGGTTCAAGTTGTCGACGATGAAGCGGAGCGCCTCCTGCGCCTGGGCCATTTTGCTCCCCTGCATCGAGCCGGAGACATCGGCCACCACCACCAGATCCCGGGCAACCACGGCGTCTTCCTCGACCGCAACGGTCGGCGCCAGCAGCAGCACGAAGTAGCCATCCTCGCTCGCGGGCTTGTAGCTCAGCAGGTTGAGGCCGATGGCCTGTTCATCCACGCCAAAGTAGAGGTTGAAATCGCCCTCCGGCTGGACGCCCTGCGCGACGTAGCGCACGGTCGCGGCGTCATCGGCGGGGCGGTCGATCTGCAGCGGGTAGTTGGGGCTGTAGAGGGTGCGCAGGCCGGACTGGTTGACCAGGTCCAGATTGACCGCCACCTCTTCCACCGGCGCCGCGGAATAACGGCGGGTGGAGAGCGGGTAGTTGAAGCGGTAGAGGCCGTCGGCCAGGTCGAGCGTCTGTGCGTAGGTAAATTCCACCGTGCGCGTCTCGCCCGGCGGGATGGGGAAGACGCTGGCCTGGAACAGCCCCTGGCCCAGGAATTCCAGCAGCGCGGGGTCGCGCAGGTCGCGCACGATCCGCTCGTAGATGGCGCGCGCCTCGGCGGCGCTCATCAACTTGCCCTCGACTGTCTCGCCGTCGATGGTCATCTGGAA
>JAPKMV010000102.1 GCA_026645635.1 Caldilineaceae bacterium | reverse complement strand
ATGTTGCCGGCCACGGCGGCGACGATGGCGCGCTGGTCATAGAGGATGGCGCCGGTCGCGCTGCGCGGCTGTCGCCGGCGGGCGTGGCTGCGCTCCTGGCTGCCGTACCCGGCGTGCAGGTGGTCGTGCTCAACGCCTGCTGGTCGGATGTGCAGGCGGAGGCGCTGCTGCCCTACGTCCAGTGCGTGGCCGGCATGGCGGACGCGGTGCGCGACGAGGCTGCGGTTGCTTTTGCGGCCGGCTTCTACCGCAGCCTGGCCGCGGGCGAGGCGGTGGCGACGTCCGTGGCGCTGGGCCGCGCACAGGTGGCGCTAGAGACCGGCAGCCCGGAACTGGTGCGGCTTCGCGTGCGCGACGGCGTGGATGCCGCGGCGCTGCGGCTGGTGCGTTGAAACCCACGGTCAGTCCCTGGCTGCGCCCCGCATCGGCCGGCTGTGGCCCCCAAAATCCGTTGGACGCCAAATTGCGCAGATTACGCAGATTCACGAGCAGTTAATCTGTGAAATCTGCGCAATCTATGGATCGTCTGTTCTCTGAGGCTTAGCAGTTACCCTGGTTCAATGATTTGTCCTGCCTACCCTCACTCGTCCTTGGGCAGATGTGGTTCGCCGATCATGACATCAGACGCCTTGATCACAGCATACACTTCCTTGCCCACGGCCAACTCCAGTGATTCAGCCGAATGTTTGGTGATGATGGAAACCACTTCGATACCGCCGGGCAATTCAACAACCACTTCCGAATTGACCGCGCCGTGCGTAAGCTGCTTGACTGTGCCTTTGAACGCGTTGCGCGCACTGATTTTCATAAATCTGTCTCCTTAATTTGATTGATTGGAATGTTCTGCAGGAATTACACATGGATTTTCAACCGGAAGATCCGATCCTGCAAATCGAAATGCCGTCCAGCCGGTTGGCGCCGTCCTCGCTATTGCCGCAGAATTTTCTCCATTGCTTTGCCTCTGGCGAGTTCATCGATCAATTTGTCCAAGTAACGGATTTCCTGCATCAGCGGATCCGCGATCTCTTCCACGCGCACACCGCACACGACGCCTTTGATCAGCGCACGATTTGGATTCATGGCCGGCGCCTGGGCGAAAAAGGTTTCCATGTCGCTGCCCTCGTCGATTTGTTGCCGCAGCCCCGCCTCGTCATAGCCAGTCAGCCAGCAGATGATACCGTCTACTTCTGCTCGCGTACGGTTTTTGCGTTCGGCTTTTTCTACGTATAGCGGGTAGATACCCGCAAATTTCGTTGTAAAGATTCGATGTTTCGGCATAGTCATGTCTCCACCTTGAAATATTAAGAAGATACTTGGCGATACTATCATACAAACAGAAGGACACCCAACGCCGCTGCTGCACTCTGGGGGCGCTGATTTTCCTTTTGACACCCTCTCCCCACGCTGCTATACTGCACCCCATTCGCCATATTGAAACCAATTCACGTACATAAACGCAGACCATGCATCACTCAGGGCAGGCCGAAGGCGTGAAGTCCGCGGCACGGGTGCTCGATATCTTCGAACTGCTGGCGCAGCACCCGGACGGTCTCAGCCTCTCCGCCGTTGCCGCCGAACTGGCCATTCCCAAGAGCAGCGCCCACGGGTTGTTGACCACACTGCTCAGCCGCGACTATTTGCGCGCCGGGCGCCATGACCGCACCTATCGCCTGGGCGCACGGCTCTTCGAGTTGGGCAGCCACTACATCGCCGGGGCCGACTTGCTGACCGAGGGGCAGGAGGTCGTGCGCGCCACCGCGCGCGCCTGTGACGAAACCGTGCATCTGGCCATTCTCGACGGCGACGAGGTGCTCTACATCGCCAAGGAAGAGGGCACGAACACGGTGCGCATGGTCTCCGCCGTGGGCAAGCGTTTCCCTGCTTATGCCACCGGCGTCGGCAAGATGCTGCTGGCGGCATTGCCCGCCGCCGCGCTGGACAGCCTCTACCCTCGCGACCGCCCGCTGGCCGCCATCACGCCGCAGACGATCACCGATCCCCTCGCCCTGCGTCAGGAGCTGGCCGCCACCCGTCAGCGCGGCTACGCCACCGACTGCGAAGAGTCGACGCCCGGCCTCTGCTGCATCGCTGCGCCGGTCTTCGGCGGTGACGGCGCCATGACCGCCGCCATCAGTGTTTCGGTGCCCAGCGTCCGCTTCAGCGCGGAACGTCAGGCCCTGCTCCGCCGTCTGGTGCAGCAGGGCGCCGACCAACTCTCACACACTCTCGGCTACCATCCAGGGGAACCATGAAAATTACTGAGGTCGAAGCCATCTGGCTGCAACTGCCTGTCGTGGACGAACGCTGCGACGGCACCCAGGACACGCTTATCGTGCGCGTCCACACCGACGCCGGCATCATTGGCGTGGGTGAAGTGGATTCCTCGCCCATGGTGGCCAAGGCGATCATCGAGGCGCCCCTCAGCCATGCCATCGCCCGCGGGCTGCGCCAATGCGTGCTCGGCCAGAACCCCCTCGACATCGCCGTCCTTTGGGAGCGTATGTACCAGGGCACGATCTTCTTTGGTCGCGGCGGTGCGGCGCAGCAGGCGATCAGCGGCATCGACATGGCGTTGTGGGACATCATGGGCAAGGCGCTGGGGTTGCCGGTTTACCAACTGCTGGGCGGCGCCTTCCACACGAAGCTGCGCGCCTATGCGTCCAACCTCTTCGGCGCAACGCCGGCCGCCACCTATGAGCAGGCGCGGCGGCTAGTCGATCAAGGCTTCAGCGCGGTCAAGTTTGGCTGGGGACCGCTGGGACAAAGCGAGGCGCTGGACATCGCGCTCGTGCAGCAGGCGCGGGCCGGGCTGGGCGACGCGGTCGACCTGATGATCGACGGCGGGCTGGCCTACGACGCCAGCACCGCCATCCGCCGCAGCCACCAGTTCGCCGAGTTTCGCCCCTACTGGCTGGAGGAGCCGCTCCACCCCGACGACCTGGAAGGCTACGCCCGGCTGGTGCAGGCGTCGCCGCTGCGCATCGCGGCGGGGGAGCAGGAGACGACGATCCAGGGCTTTCAGGCGCTGCTCGACGCGGGGCTGGATGTGATCCAGCCGGATGTGGCGCGGGTGGGCGGCATCAGCCGCGCCATCGAGATCGGCCGGCTCACCGCGCAGCGGCGGCGACTCTGTGTCAACCACTCTTACAAGACCGGCGTCAGCATCGCGGCCTCACTTCACTTCCTGGCTGCGCTGCCCAATGCCGCGCTGCTGGAGTACTGCGTGGAACAGTCGGCCCTGCGCCAGACGCTGACGCGCCAGCGCTTCCCCCTGGTGGACGGTTTCGTGGCCGTGCCCCAGGAGCCGGGGCTGGGCATCGACCTCGATGAGGAGGTCGTGGCCCGCTACCGCGTGGGGTGAGCTCAGCCGGCGGGGAGGGTGGCGTCGCCCTCGCCCAGACTGCGCTGCATCAGCACCCCGTCCAGCCAGCGGCCATGCTTGAAGCCGACGCTGCGCAGCAGACCGGCGTGGCTGAAGCCCAGGCTGGCGTGGAGCGCAATCGACGCGGTGTTGGCGCTGTCGCCGATCACGGCGATCATCTGCCGGTAGCCCAGCGCGGTCGTAGCGTCGATCACCGCGGCCAGCAGCCGCCGGCCGATGCCCTGTCCCTGCCACCCGGGCGCCACGTAGACCGAATCTTCCACTGTAAAGCGATAGCCGGGGCGGGGGCGATAGGCGCTGGCGTAGGCATAGCCGGCCACAGTCGCGCCGGCCAGCGCCACCAGATAGGGATAGCCGCGGCCCTGCACGTCGGCCATGCGTCGCGCCATTTCAGCCGCGTCAGGAGGGTCGAGTTCCCAGGAGGCCGTGCCGTGAACGACGGCTTCCGCGTAAATGGCGGTGATCGCCGGAATGTGGGCTATGCTCGCCGGCGCGAGCGTGGTCGCAGCATCGTTTGGCAAGAAGGGGTCACGCATCAGTGTAACACCTTTCATCGCACAGTTGACCCGCAGCGCGGCGTTTGGCCACCGGTCGAAGCGCAGTCTAGGCTGCACTTATCGACGATTCTAACCCAAACACACAACAGGCAACATGCCTTACCGGCACCGATAACGATGAAAATCGTGTGCGACTTGGCGTCTTTGCGCCTTTGCGTGAGTCATTTTCACATCAGCGCCTTAGCGGTTCCGGAACGTCCAGAGCCGGTTGGCGGCGAAATTCCAGAAGAGCACGACCCCGATGGCGGCAATAATCGAGAAATTGTAGTTCACCACCTCCGCGACCATCGGATTGGGGAAAACAGTCAGCCAGAACGGGTGGAAAATGTAGCTGACGATCTCGCGCACGAGGGCGTTGATGCCCAGCCCAATGACGCTGACCAGGGCAAACTGGCTCGCCTGCAGCCAGCGTGCCTTGGTGCGCGACGACTGTTTGTCACGGAAGGTCCAGGAATAGTTGAGCAGGTAATTCTGGATGACGGCGGCCACAAAGCCGATGGCATTGGCCAGCGCGTCGGGGAAATGCAGGCCAAAGTTGAAGATGTTGGCCAGCGTCAGGTGCGTTGCCATCCCGGCCACACCGACCATTGCGAATTTGATAAACCGCTTGACTTCGCGACGATTGGTGTCGCTCAACGGCAGTGATTGCAAGGCGCTCAAACCGAAATCCTCTTCAATTGATCAACGGCCATCCCCGCCGGCCTGTTGGCTGACCAGGACGAGCCATAACCCAAGCTGCAAAACCATGCCCTGCACATGCAGATTGTCGACCAGGTTGTGGGTGAGCAGATGCCCCAACACCCCCAACACCCCAATCGTCAAGGCGGCGAACCAGCGTGCATCTGGGTCTTGCCGCCGGCTGGCGCTGCGAAACCGCCGCCACACGAAGACAGCCGCGGTCGCCAACAGGCAAGTATACGCCAACAGCCCCAAAATGCCGGATTCAGCCAGCACGTTGAGAAAGATATTGTGAGCATGACCCAGGGCAATGTCCCAACGCGGCAGCCGCACCAGTGGGTAGACCGTGTTAAAGTTGCCCGGCCCCACGCCCAACCACGGTGCACTCTCCCACATGCGCTGCGCCGCCGTCCAATGGGCAAGCCGTTCAAGCACCGCGTAGTTGGCGTCGGTCACGGGCTGATTGAGGGCATCGGTCATGCCGAAGTAGGCGGGGATGTCCTGCACGCGCTCGACCAGGGGCGCGGGCGCCAGTGCGGGGTTGAGGACGCCCAACAGCAGCGCAATCAGCAGCAGGAGCAGCGCCACGCTGCTGATGATCGCCGCGGTGCGGCTGCGCAACACCAGCACAATGCCCACGCCCACCGCCGCGCCGAGCCACGCGCCGCGACTCCACGAGGCCACCAGCCCCGCCGCGATCACGCCAGCGGCCGCAGTGTAGAAGAACGCCCACAGCAGCGCGCCGGTCGAACGGGTGGCGTCGCGCAGCAGCGCGCTCCACGCCCAGAGCGCCAGGCTTACCGCCACGGGCAGCGTCAACCCCAGGTAGCCGCCGAAGGGGTTGGGCTGGCCAAAGCTGCCGCTGGCGCGCATGAAGCGCCCCAAGATCGCAAAATACTCCGGTCCGATCTGGAAGATGAACTGGTAGAGGCCGTAGAGCGCCTGCCCGGCCGCGCCGAGCACCAGGGCTGCCGCCAGCCAGCGACCCTGTCGCACGGTGAGCAGCGCCGGCGCCACGAGCAGCAGCGCCAGCAATTCCAGCCACTTGATGACCTCGCGCAGCGCTTCATCTGCGGCAGGCGCGCCCAGGGACGCCAGCAGGAGGACGATGACGTAAACAAGCAGGGCCACGGTGAGCGGTGAAAAATGGATGCGCAGCGTGCGGCGGCGGGCGCCGTCAAAAAACCAGAGCGCAAGCCCGACAGCCAGCAGCAGGTCGGTCACGCTGGCAGGGCCAAGGCGCAAGCCGCTGGTCACCGGCAGCAGCAGGGCCAGCGGCAGCCAGATCAGCCAGGGCCAGCGCACGAGCAGCAGCGCCGCACCCGCGCCGCAAGCCAGCGCAGTCGCCGTTGGAAGCGGCAGCCACGCCAGACCCATCGCCAGCGCCGTCAGAGCCATGCCGGCGCCAGCGGCCTTGCCCCAGCGCCGCGCACCAGCGTTCCAGCCTACGGTCTGCCCCCAGCCTGCGGTGGGAGAATTGCCAGCGCTGTGCACAGATCGTCTACTGGGCGCGAGCCACGGTGGCGCCGTTCATGTCCAGCAGCAGCGCCGCGCTGCTGTTGCCGGCAAACATGCCGGTCAGATAGCAGTTCAGTTGATTGGGGCCACTGCCGCCCGAACCGGCCCACACCCGCAGCGAACTGCTGGCGGCCACGATGCCTTGCAGCGGGCAGCGTATATCCGTCCCCTCGACGGCTAGCGTCCAGCCCGTCAAGTCGGCGCCCGAACCGCCCTGGTTCATAATGATGACCCAGTCATCAATTCGGTCGATTCTGGAAATCGACAGTGCGGGCGCCGGCGTGATCGTCGGCGTGGGCGTGATGGTGGGCGGCGGCGGTGGGAAGGTCGCTGTCGGTGTGGGCGTGGGGCCGACCACCAGCGCGGTTGGCGGCGGCGGCGGCGTGCCAAAGGGCGTCGGCGTCGGCTCGAGGACAGGCATCTGCGCCGGTGTGTTGGTGATCGCCGCCGCAAGAATCCATGGGCCGTTGGCGGTGAGATACCACAGCCCGTCGGCGCTGCGACCCACGATGGGCAGCACGGTGCCTGCCTCCACAAAGCCGATCTGCGGGAACTGCTCGCCGGGGCCGGCGCGCAGGGCAATGCTGACATAGACATCGCCGTTGCCAGCCACCACCAGACCGCCCGGCAGCGGCGTCGGCGTCGGTTCGGTGACAGGGACGTTGGGCGGGATGTTGGTTACGGCGGATGCCGAAACCCAGCTACCTGCGGAAGTCAGGTACCACAGGCCATCGGCGGTGCGCCCGGAAACGTCGAGCGTTGCACCGGGGAACACCTGCGTGATCAGGGCGAATTGCGGGCCTGGCCCGGCGCGCAGGTCGGTCTGGACGATTACGCTCAAGGTGCCCACCACCGGCAGCGGCGTCGGCGCAGGCGTCGGTGTTGCACCACCCGTGACGCCATCGGTCACCGGCGCCTGGAAAGGCTGGTTATCGAGATGCTGGCCGAGCACCCAGACATTCTGATTGGTGAAGAACCACTGGTTATCGGCGCTGCGCCCGACAATGCTCACCTGCGTACCCGGGTTGGCGATGTTGACAGAGGAGAATTGGAATCCCGGCCCGGTGCGGAACTCGGTCTGCACGATCACGTTGGCCGTTGCAACGACCGGCAGCGCGCCGCCTGGGGGCGTTGGCGTGGGTGTCATGGAAGGGTCGATAATCGGCGCCGTGGTCGGCGGATTGAAGAGCGAGAACGAGGTCAGCCAGCCGCCGGTGTCGGTGAGATACCAGCCGCCATCGGCGCTGCGCCCGACGATGTTGACGTTCGACCCGGCCGTGGCCACGCCGGTGACGGGGAACTGCATCCCCGGCCCGCTGCGCAGTTCCGCCTGGCTGAGCACCGAAGCCTGCCCGACGATCGGCAGCGCCGGCGTTGGCGTAGCGATTGGTTCGGTGACTGGCGCGTTGAGCGGCATGTTGACGAGCGACGTGGCGGGCAGCCATAGCCCCGAGTCGAGCATGAACCACTGGCTGTCGGCGCTGCGGCCAACCACGGCGACGGTGCTGCCTGGGAGCGCGCTGCCGGCGGCGGCAAACTGCGTGCCCGGCCCGGTGCGATATTCCGCTGCATTCACGACGGTAGCCGTGCCCACCACGGGCATGGGCGTCGGCGCCACTGCGCTGCCGACCGCCGGCGCCGGCCCCGATGGCCCCGCCTGGGTCACAGGCAACTGGCCGATGGGGACGTTCGGCGTCACCTGCGGCGCATAGACCCAGCCGGTCACTCCGCCTGGCGTGCGCGCCTGCACCCAGGCGTTATCCTCCGTGCGCCCCAGCAAGGCCAGCGCCATGTTGACCGTCACGTCCCCCACGGTCGGGTTATTCGTTCCTGGGCCGGCGTAAATGGCGCCCGCAATCGTCACCATCGCATAGGGCGCGACGTCCGCGCCAAACGGCGAGGCACCGCTCCAGAAGCCGCGCCGGGTCAGCGCAGCGTTGGCCGTGATGCGGTTGAACTCCGCACCCCGGTCAAAGTCAGCCGGGATCAACAGTGGCAGCGCCCAACCCTGGGCGAGCAGTTCCGCGCTGACCAGATGGCCGTCGGCGGTGTAGACGTAGCGGAGCAGGCGATTGGCGCTGTCGCGATCGGTAGTTGCTGCCGCCAGGTAGACGGTTGCGCCGCCGACCAGCGCCTGGTTGGCCGCCTGCGCGGTCTGGAAGCCGGCCATCCCAGCGTCCGGCGCGTCGATCCCCACATAGCGGACTTCCTCGGTTGCGCCGCCGAACTCGACGCGGATCACATCGCCTTCCACGATGGCGACCACTTTGGCCATGACCGAACCAGCGGGGAGCGGCTCGGTGAAGGTGAGCAGCGGGCGGATGAGCAGGGCAGGCGCGGCGATGGTGGTCGTGGCCGTGGCGACGACGGTGTTGACGATCGGTGCGCGCAGATTGACCAGAAACGCGGCGATCCAGTGGCCGGCATCGGTTTGCAGCCAGTCGCCGGCGGCGTTGGCGCCGACGATGGTGAGCACCGTGCCCTGCGGTGCTTTGCCCACGATGGCATAGCCGACGCCGGGGCCGGCGCGCAGATTTGAATTTTGCAGCACGACGCCAGTGGTGGTTGGCGCTGCGGCGGCGCCGCTGGAGACAGCCGGCAGCAGGATGGTGGAACCGTCGGCGTCTGGCGTGGGCGTGCGCGTGGCGCGCGGCGTGCGGGTGGGTGCAGGTGTGCGGGTGGGTGCGGAGGTGCGCGTGGGCG
>JAPKMV010001029.1 GCA_026645635.1 Caldilineaceae bacterium | reverse complement strand
TAAGGAAACCATCTTCGCCTTCACGGCTTCGCGTGAGGCAAAATCATCGACTACCGAAATTACCCAAAATTACCGCACGCCGGGCGATTTGGTCTGCGGCATTCCCACTATCCTGATGTAGCAACATGCGCAGTCGATTTGTCAACAAGGAGAATGATGAAAATCTCGTGCGACTTGGTGTCTTTGCGCCTTTGCGTGAGCCATTTTCAGAACATCCTGTATCCAGATAGCAGCAAACAAGCACGATGAACGAGCCAACGATCGAAACACGCGCCTACGTAAAGCTACTGCTGCTTGCCGCGCTCCTGGGTGCGGCCAGTGCAGCAGTGCTGTTCATCTTCATGCTGCTGGTCGACACGGGCAGCGCCGCTGTGTGGCAGACGGCTGCAGCCGCCACCGGGCTGCCGGCGCCGCTCTTTACCTTCCTGGTCTGTGCGTTCGGCGGGCTGCTGGTGGGCATTGCCGTGAAGGTTTTCGGCGACCACTCCGGCATCTTTGCTGAGCTGATGGTGGAGTTCGGGCGCACGGGGCGCTTCGACTACCGCCATGCGCCGGGCATCGTTGTGACCGCGCTGATCTCGCTGGTCAGCGGCGGCAGCCTCGGCCCGGAGGCGCCGATGGCGGACGCGTGCGGCGGCATGGGCACCTGGCTGGCGGATCGTCTCAAACTCGACCCGCGCCAATCGCGCGTGTTGGGTTTTGCCGGTCTCAGCGGCATGTTGGCGGCCTTTATCACCTCGCCCTTTGCCGGCGCCGTGCTGGCGTTGGAATCGGCCAAAGCCGCTATCGCCTACGTGTGGACGATCTTCCCCAGCCTGGTGGCATCTGCGGTTGCCACGACGGTCTTCTTGGGGCTGACCAACGAGCTTTTCGGCGCCCTGTACACCTTTCCAACCTATCAGGCGCGGGTCACGGATCTGCTGCTGGCGGTGCCGCTTGGTCTGGTCGGCGCGCTGGCAGGCGTGGTCTTCATGCTGACCTTCCAGTGGCTGCGCAAGCTCATGGCGCCGCTGCAACGCCATCTGATTCTGCGCGGGCTGATCGGCGGCGTGGGGCTGGGGTTGGCGGGGGCATGGATGCCGCTGGTGCTCTTTTCCGGCGAGCAACAGACGCAGACCTTAATCGAGAGCGCCGCCAGCATCGGCGTGCTGCCGCTGATCGGCCTGGCGCTGGTCAAGCTGCTGGTCACGTCGCTCCTGCTGGCCACCGGCTGGAAGGGCGGCTATATCTTTCCCACCATGTTTGCCAGCGTGGCCCTGGGATTGGCGACCAGCCTGATCTTTCCTGCGATTTCGCCGGCAGTGGCCGTGGCCGCCACCATGGGCGGTGTGATGGTGGCGACGTTGAAGGCGCCGCTCTTCTCGGCGCTCTTCGTGGCAGTGTTGGTGCAACGCGAGACGGCGCCCGTGATCGCCATTGCCGTGATCGTCAGCGTGCTGGCAACCACGAAATTCTCGATGACGCCGGCAACATCGCCCGCGACAGAAAAGTGACAATGCACGGCAGACTGTGTCTACACAGCCGTTCGTAACAACGTTTGGTTCTTTTGTCGGAGAAATCGCATCATGACCTATCAAGAAGCACTCGACCTCGGCGTAGAGGCCTACATCTTTCTCTACCCGCTGATCACGATGGACGTCACCCGCCGCGTGATGACCAACGCGCCGGCCGGCGTCAAACCTGGCATTGGCCCGATGGGCGCCTTCCAGCACATGCGCGCGTTCCCGGACGCCGACTTCAAGGCCGTGGTGCGCCCCAATTTCGACACGCTCTACTCCTCGGCGTGGATCGATGTCACCGATGAGCCGATGATCATGAGCGTGCCGGACACGGGCGACCGCTAC
>JAPKMV010001027.1 GCA_026645635.1 Caldilineaceae bacterium | reverse complement strand
CCGGCGTGGTCATTCCGGTGACGGTGAAGACCAGCCTCGCATTCACCTCGTCGATCTGCACCGTCCCGCTCACCTGCTGCCAGACGCCCAGATTGCACCAGTAGAGCGTGTGCTGCGCCGCCTCGAACGTGTCGGTGTAGCGCAGCGTCACGACGATCTCCGTTACGTCGGTGGCGTCGCCCACCATCGCATCCACATAGGGCGAGACGACCCGGCTACCCGGCGCCGCGGCCGGGCAGGGGTTGCCGCCGAACTCCGCCCAGCCCAGGGGCGGCGTCCCCGCACCCGTCTTGACGATCTGGATGAAGTTGGGCGCGAGGTTGCCCACCGTGTAGACGCCGCTCGCGCTGGTCGCCATGCCGCCCGCGGTGGTGGCCGCGGCGACGTAGACGATGCCGCGACCGCGTACGTCCGGCGCTGCGGCCAACCAGCCCTTGATCCGCACCACGTCGGGGGTCGTCCCCGCAGTGTAGAGCACCGTCGCCACGCCGTTGGCGTCGGTTGTGGCGCTGGGGCTGCTCAGCCCGCCCCCGCCGCTGGCGATGGTGAAGCTGACCATCAGCCCTGCCTGTGGCGGCGTCACCGTCGCGCTGATTGTCACTGCACCGCCTGGCGCTACCCCTGGCCGCACCGGGACGAGAGCGAGCCGCGCCACGGTGACGGCTGCACTGCTGCTGTTGTTGGCCGCATGGCTGTCGCCGCTGCTGGTGATCGTCGCCGTGTTGGTGATGACCAGGCCGATGGGCGCATCGCCGGCCACCACGCCGGTGAGCGTGATATAGCCGCCCGCGCCCGCGGCAAGGTCGCTGACCTCCCAGACAAAATCCGGGCTGCCGCCGGTCTGGGTGATGGCCGCGCCAGCGCCGAAGGTGCTGCTGGTGACGCCGGTGATGGAGACGCTCACCGGGATGCGGTCACGGATCACGATGCCGGTGGCGGCCACATGCCCCGCGTTGGCATACGTCAACGTGTAGGTGATGGCGCCGCCGGGTGCAAGGGCGAAGACAGCCGCCTGCTTGACCAGGGCGACATCTTCAAGCTGGAACTCGAACGCGCCCAGGTCGACCACCGTGTTGACGATGCGCGGGGCGCCCCCCAGGTCGGTGGCGATGTCGCCGATGGTGGCCGCGCCGCTGCCGCTCCCGTCCAGGTCGGCGCCGTTGTCGCCCTGGTCGATGGCAGGGGAAGCCGCCTGCAGGCGCAGGTCGCCGGCTGTGGTGGGGGCGGCGACCGGATCGACCGGGGTCGCGAACAGGGGATCAGCGTCGGTGCGGTTGCCGCCGCCGTCCGTGCCGCAGGCTCCAGTCCAGCCGCCGAAAGGCAGGCAGTTCTGCACCAGGCTGCTGCAGACGGTGGGGCTGGAAAACGTGTCGTTGTAGACAGAGGCGCCGGCGCCGTGCGTGGCTGTGCCTTCGGCGTTGTCCCACAGGATGCTGTTTTGCAGCAGTGGGCTGCTGTTCTCGTTGTAGATTGCCCCGCCGCGGCCGGAGGTGTCGGCATCGCTGTCGGCGCGGTTGCCGCTCACGCTGAGGTTGGTCATGACGGGCGCACTGTTGCGATTGTAGAGCGCGCCGCCGTGCGCTTTGGCGGCATTGCCGCTGAAGGCCACGTTGAACAGTTGCGGGTTGCTGCTGTCATTGTACAAGCCGCCGCCGCTGTCTTCGGCCTGGTTGCCCAGGAAGCTGACGCCAGCCAACAACGGGTTGCTGTCCTGCACGTTGTACATCCCCCCGCCATAGCTGGCCTGGTTGGCGGCAAAGATCACGCTGCGCAGTTGCGGGTTGCTGTTGCCGTTGTTGAACATCCCGCCGCCGCTGCCCGCCTGGTTGGCGCGGAAGACCGCCTCGACGAGGTGC
>JAPKMV010001026.1 GCA_026645635.1 Caldilineaceae bacterium | reverse complement strand
GAAGATCATGGCCTCCAGCGCCACCCGATTGGCGGTCGCACCGGCCTGAATACCCATTGGATGGCCGATCGTGCCGCCGCCGAACTGGAGCACGCAATCCTCGCCGAGCAGGGTGAGGAGCTGGTGCATCTGGCCGGCATGGATGCCGCCCGAGGCGACCGGCATCACCTTGCGTAAAGACGCCCAGTCCTGATCGAAGAACAGGCCGTTCTCCAGCCGCATCGGGTTGCGGTTTTCGCGGCAGACGTCGTAGTAGCCCTTGGTCGTGTAGGGGTCGCCCTCCAGCTTGCCCACGACCGTGCCGGCATGGATGTGATCGACGCCGGCGAGCCGCATCCACTTCGCGATCACCCGGAAGCTGATGCCGTGGCTCTTCTGCCGGGTGTAGGTGCCGTGACCCGCGCGATGCAGGTGCAGGATCATGTCATTCCGGCGCGCCCACTTCGCCATCGACTGGATCGCGGTGTAGCCGATGACGAGGTCGATCATGACGATGACCGAGCCCAGCGCTCGCGCGAACTCGGCGCGCTCGTACATGTCCTCCATCGTGGCGGCGGTGACGTTGAGGTAGGTGCCCTTGACCTCGCCGGTCATCGCCTCGGCCCGCTTGACCGCCTCCATGCAGTAGAGGAAGCGGTCGCGCCAGTGCATGAAGGGCTGGCTGTTGATGTTCTCGTCGTCCTTGGTGAAGTCGAGCCCGCCCTTGAGCGCCTCGTAGACCACGCGGCCGTAGTTGCGGCCCGAAAGGCCGAGCTTCGGCTTGACGGTGGCACCCAGGAGCGGCCGGCCGAACTTGTCGAGCCGTTCGCGTTCGACGACGATGCCGGTGGCGGGACCGTCGAACGTCTTCACGTAGGCCACGGGTAGGCGCATGTCCTCAAGGCGTAATGCCTTCAAGGGCTTGAAGCCGAAGACGTTGCCGATGATCGAGGCGGTCAGGTTCGCGATCGAGCCGGGCTCGAACAGGTCGAGATCGTAGGCGATGTAGGCGAAGAACTGGCTCGGGTTGCCGGGCACCGGATCGACACGGTAGCACTTCGCCCGGTACTTCTCGCAGGCCGTCAGCCGGTCGGTCCAGACGACGGTCCAGGTCGCGGTCGAGCTCTCGCCGGCGACGGCCGCCGCCGCCTCCTCGGGATCGACCCCGTCCTGCGGCGTGATCCGAAAGCAGCATAAGACGTCGGTGACCTTCGGCTCGTAGTCGAGATCGAAGTAGCCCATGTCCTTGTACTGCATCACGCCCGCCTTGTAGCGGTCGGCAGCGCTGCGACGTTGGACGTTCATGCTCGCCCTCCTCTGGCAGGGGCCTCACGCGGCCTTGGCGGTGGGGGTAGCGGTAGGACGGAGGCTGCCGGACCGGTAGCGCCGCGCCATCTCGCTCAGCGGCAGCGGCCTGATACGACCGGCCTGTCCTACCGTGCCGAAATCCTCGAAGCGGCGGGCGCAGAGCGCTTCCAGGCCGGCCATGGCCGGCTTCAGGAAGTTGCGCGGGTCGAACTCGCTCCGCTTCTGTGCTGCGACCCGCCGGATCTCGCCGGCCATGGCGATCCGGCAGTCGGTGTCGATGTTGACCTTGCGCACGCCGTGGCGGATGCCCTCCCGGATCTCCTCGACCGGCACGCCCCAGGTCTGCGGCATCTGCCCGCCGTGAGCGTTGAAGAGGTCCTGCAGCTCCTGCGGCACCGACGAGCTGCCGTGCATGACGAGGTGCGTATCCGGCAACCGGTGGTGGATGGCCTTGAGGACATCCATGGCGAGGATGTCGCCGGTGGGCCGGCGCTTGAACTTGTAAGCACCGTGGCTGGTGCCGATCGCCACGGCCAGCGCATCGACCCCGGTCGCGGCCACGAACTCGGC
>JAPKMV010001025.1 GCA_026645635.1 Caldilineaceae bacterium | reverse complement strand
TGCGAACCGAGCAGGAATAGACCGCGGATGAGACGGATTTGGCGGATTGACGCGGATGACCGGAAAGAAAATCCGCGAGAATCCGCCAAATCCGCCAAATCCGCGGTCTATTAGCTCTCCCGCCGCGATTCGGCGATCGCCATCTCGATGAACACCGCCGACGACCAGCCAAAGATCGGCGCGGCTTTGGGCGGAATCTCGCCTGTCTGCGGGTGATAGTATTCGTAGATGTCGTCGCTCAGCAGCATCACGTCGAGGGTGCGGCGGCGCAGTTCCGCGGCCAGTTCGCCCTCGCCGATGCGCTCCAGCCCTTCCACCAACAGATAGTTGATGTTTACCCAGGTCGGCCCGCGCCACATCTGCAGCGGGTCGAATTTGGGGTCGTCCAGCGCCACGGTGGGCACGGGATAGCGTGACCAGAACTGCGCCGGGTCGCGCAGATGGGCCAGCAGCCGCGCTGCAATCGCCGCGGGCATCCGCCCGGTGAGGAGGGGGAAAAGGTTGAAGGGGGTGCGCACATTCACCCGCTGCCCCCGATGCGTCGCCCAGAAGAGGCCGGCCTCGGCGTCCCACAGGCTGTCGATCATACGCTGCGCCAGTTCATCGGCGCGGGTGCGCCACAGGGCCGCGTCCTCGGCTTCGCCGATCACTGCGGCCATCTTCGCCAGCGTCTCCATCTGCAAGGTCAGATAGGTGTTGAGGTCGGGCGCTTCCACCGGCACGCCGTCGTCCCAGAGCGGGCTGTCGTCGAGGCCGGAGGAGAAGGGATGCTGATACTCGCACAACCCGTTGCCGTCGGTGTCGTTGAACTCGAACCACCAGCGGTTCCAGCGCACCACTGCCTCATAGATCTCGTCCAGGAATTCGCGGTCGCCGTCCATCTCGTAGAGCTTCCAGGCGGCCCAGGCCAGCAGCGGCGGCTTCGTCACATCCGCCGCGACTGGGAAGGTGAGCTTGTCCACGATGCCTTCGTCGTGGATCGCATCGGGAATCATGCCGTCGGCGCGCTGATGGTCGAGGACGATGCGGAGCTGATCCTGCGCCAGCTTTGGCTCGACATGGCGATAGGCCAGGGCGTGGAAGAAAGCGTCCCACTGCCAGACGCCGACATAGTGGATCTTGGATGGCGTCATCGCCTCGCGCGTCGTATAGAAACGGGACGAGATCAGCCCGGTGCGCATCACCCACCAGGCGTAATAGTATTGGTCGCGATAGCGTTCGCTGACGGGTGGCGCGGCGGCGAACCAGGCATCCCAACGCTGCTCCGCTGCGGCCAGCGCCGCCGCCGGCGCAGGAATGTGACGGTTGAAGCCCAGCCGCGGCGTGATGTTGAGCAGGAGACTGCGCTCCTCGGCACAGAAAAGCGTCAATTGTACGATGTGACCGGCGCCATCGGGCGTCGCCTGCTGCGCGACGAGGCGTGCGTCAGTCGTGTAGGCGATGTTGCGGCGGATGTCGCCCTCGCGGCGGATCACGCCGCCGCGGCGGTCGGGGCGCAGATCGTCGAGATTGGCGCGAAAACGCAGCCCATGCTCGCCCGGCGGCAGCGTCAGCAGCAGCGTCTCCTGGTCGACAAAGAGCAGCCGGTAGTCGCCCACAGCCGTGTGGAAGATCACGCAGTGCGGATAGGTGGTGGTCGTAAAAGGCAGCGCGGCGCCGTCCGCGTCAGTGAAGACCCACTCGTCCACAATCGGCTGGCGCTTGCGGTAGCCGCTCAACTGCCCATCCAGCTTGAACCAGCGTTCGGCGAGGCGCACCTGAAGATGGTCGTTCTGACGGAAGACCATCAGCCGCGACCCGCGGTCACTGAACGGGATATGGCGCAGGTTGATGCGGTCTTTCAGTTCGGCGAGAAACG
>JAPKMV010001024.1 GCA_026645635.1 Caldilineaceae bacterium | reverse complement strand
GCTGCCGCTGAATTTCGTCGGCGCGTATCTGGAACTGGGTGACCTCCACCTGACCCAGAGCGGGGCGCAGCAGGTGCAGATGCGCCTGACCGGGCCGGCCAACGCCGCAGCGCATCAGGTTGTCATCCTCCAGGGCAGCTGCCAGGCGCGGGGCCAGCAAGTCGGTTCACCGGTGACGCTCACCGGCGGCGCGGCCCAGACCTTCGCCGGCCACAACCTGGTGGGCCTGGCCGACGGCGCCCATGCCGCGCTGCTGAAAAAGAACGGGCGCACCCTCGCCTGTGCGTCCTTGGGCAACGTGGTCAACGGCGCGGCGGGCGAGTTGCAGATGATCGACCAGAGTGCGCTGGCCAAGATGGGCATTGTCGTTTCCGAGAAGGATGCCACCGGCGCGCTCATCGCACACATCCCGCTGACCGCAGCCCAGGACCCACGCACCGGCGTCACCGGCGGTTTCGTCGGCTCCATGCGTTACGACACCGGCAGCGTCGCCGCCTGGCAGCACACCGCCCGCCTGAGCTGGTGGGTGCAGGTCTTGACCGACAACTGCGCCACCCCGCCGGCGGATCTCCTGGAGGGACAGGACGCCCAGCTCCGGCTGGCGGCATGGTGCGGCGCCAATGGCAACCGGCTGCAACTGGTGCATGTCTACGACGGCGAATGGCAACTGACGGGGTTGTCTGTGCGCGAAGAGCGCGACTACAACGTGAACATCATCTTCGAGGACCCGGCCAGCGACGGCAACCCGGACGCCGACGACTATCTCTGGACCCTGGCCCGGGGGCTGGACGAGCAGTTCGTCACCGGCGTGGACTGTGTGCGCATCGCGGCCGGCGACCTGTGCGGCCAGGATGGCCAGCGCGATTACACGCTGGAAACCATCTACAACAGCTTCGACAAGACGGTCAACGGCGCCGTCACCGCCGCCGATCGCTGGGGCATTCCGGCCGATAAGCTGCGCGTGGAAAAGCTGGACGATGAGCTTGACACCTATGTGGACATGGGGCTGGTCATGGGCGTCCACGTGCCCAACCTGCTGCAAACCCATTTTCTGAACAACGGCGCCCCGCGCGCCAAAGCGCCGCTGCTCCTCTTCGCCAGCGAGAACAGTTACCGCGCGCTGGCTTTGGGCACGCCCAACTACACCACCTTCAGCGGCAATGGCGCCAGCTTCGACTTTGCGCCCGCGGGCCAGGAGTCCCAGACCGTGGTCACACTTGCCAGCCTGAGTTGGGGACCCTATCGCTACGACACGGCCGGCGGTCGCTGGGAATCGTATCCGTTCGAGCAGTATTGGGATTTGCTGGAACTGCGGCTCAAAGACAGCAACGCCTTTGGCGACGGCGCCACGGAGGATGACCGCATCGTGGGCGAAGGGCTGCGCACGGTCGCCAAGAGCTACTTCGCCTATCTCTACCAGGGACGCGCCAACCTGGTGCAGAGCGACGCTGCGCCACTGGGCCTGTTGGACGCCAGCGCTGCGCTCTACGCCAGCCGCCAGGAACGCGCAGACGACGTGATCGAGTATGGCGATGAGGTGGACACGGTGACAGGAGCCGCTGAGTTGATCAACGTCACCCTGCAGCCCTTCGTCCAGCACCTGATGAAGGAGACCGGCCAGCGTTCTTTTCAACTAGCCATGCTGGCCCACCCGGAGGGACGGATCAAGATGCAGTACATCTTGAATGTCGTCCCGCAATTTGACGAGACAACCTACAAAGGCGTCCTGCGCAACGCGTTTGTGGGCATGAAGAACGACTTGAAGGGGGAGTACATCGACAACGCGCGGGCCAGCCGCCTGCGCGCGGGCGTTGTCGGGTTTGTCGCGGTGGCCCTCCTCACCACCGGCATCGCTGCGGCGA
>JAPKMV010001023.1 GCA_026645635.1 Caldilineaceae bacterium | reverse complement strand
TCGCCCACCGGATAATCAGGATCTGCCACGATTGCCGCGGATTATAGCATAGAGCCGCCGAGGGTTGAAACCCGGTCTGACAGGCAAGGTTCGCCAAAACGCGCTGACAAAGCAGAACCTGCATTGCGCAAAACTGGCCTGCGGCGCAAAAGGCATGAAAACGTAAAGAGGCGCAAAGAAAAGCCGGCTTCTCTTTGCGCCCCTTTGTGTTGTCTTACTCGAACCGTCGCTTACTCGAACTGGTCGCGCCGGGTTGCCAGGATGTAGAGCACGATGATCGCCGGCAGCAGCGCGCCGAAGAGCAGGAAGATGTCGCCCGACGCCAACACGACGATTACGGCCTGCACAGCGGCAGCAACGCCGTAGAGGATCATGCCCCACCGTTTCCAGAACCACATCGCCACGGCAGCCACGATATCGGCGACCGAAGTGGCGAACATGGTCATCAGCGCCCAGTTGCCAAAATTCCGTTCCGCCTCGCCTAGCACCGAGAAATAGACGGCGCTCAAGATCAGACCGTGGAGCGCCACCGCGACCAGCACGACGGCGATCAGCGCGCTGCGTGTTTTCTTGGCCGGTTGCGGTTGGCTCTTTGCTGCTGGTTGTTGGGAGTTTTTTGCTGCGGACTGTTGCTGGTTTTTGGATGCTGATTGTTGTTGGTTTTTTCGGGCCGAACGCTTCTTGGACATGAACAAGACTCCAGTGATTAAGTTTGGATCAATTTCGTCAGAATTATACACTACGCACAGCGGAAGCCATTAGCATCCGTCAAACATTCGTGTAATTCGTGATAGAGTGCGAGGAACCATGACGCTACAGATTGCACCGTTGGAACAGCAGCATCTTGAGGATGCCGCAGCGCTGGTCTGCCAGCGCTACCGCGCCTTGTGCGCTGAGGCGCCGGTGTTGCCGGCTCACTTTGCGCAGCCGGATGTGATCCTGGCCAAACTGGCCGATCTGACCACCACCGCGCCCGGCGTGGTGGCGCTGCGCGGCGGGAAACTGGTCGGGTTCCTGGCTGCGTATTTGCTGCCCAGTTTTCGCGGTCGCCGCGGTGTCTACTGCCCTGAATGGGCGAACGGCGCGCGCCTGGACGACGCCTATGCCATCAACCAGGAACTCTACCGGGCCATTGCCGGGGATTGGGTGCGCAATGGCTATTTGTTGCATGGTCTGACGATCTTCGCCAACGACCGCCAGGGGCTGGACGCGTGGCATTGGCAAGGTTTCGGCATGATTGTGGCTGACGCAATCCGCGACCTGACGCCGGTGACAGGCGCTAGGCGCGTCAGGGTGGACATCAGCCAGGCGAGCGCCGCCGACCTGCCCGATCTCCGCCCGCTGCAACTCGGCCTGCGCCGCCATCTGGCCAGCGCGCCGATCTTTCTGCCGCTGCAAGAGAAGTGGGACGATGCGCGTTATCAGGCGTGGCTGGTGCAGGAGGGCACGATACACTGGCTGGCGCGCATCGACGGCCAGCCCGCGGCGTGGATGCGCACCCAGACTGGCGACGAGGGCGCCGCGGAACTGGTCCGCGACGCCGCCACCGTTGCGATCACCGGCGCGTACACCATGCCGGCGCAGCGCAGCAGCGGTGTCGCCACGGCGCTGCTGCAAACCGTGCTCAACCATGCTGAAGAAAACGGCGCAGCGCGCATCTCAGTGGATTTCGAGTCGCAGAATATCGACGGCGCCCGCTTCTGGCTGCACCATTTCCAGCCGGTGAGCTACTCGCTGCTGCGTCAGGTGGACGAACGCATCCTGTGGGCGCACGCTGACCGGGAGGAATCGAAATTTTGGTGAGGGGAGGATAGACCGCGGATTTGGCGGATGAGGCGGATTCTCGCGGATGAATTCATAATC
>JAPKMV010001022.1 GCA_026645635.1 Caldilineaceae bacterium | reverse complement strand
AGACGTTGCGCGAACTGAGGGCGAGACCGTCCGCCTCGCGCACGGTGGGGCAGACGACCATCTGCAATGGGAAGCCGAGATCGCGTACCATCCGCGCCAGGACGATCACCTGCTGCGCGTCCTTTTGGCCGAAGTAGGCGCGGTCGGGCGTGAAGGCGTTGAAGAGTTTGGCGACGACGGTGGCAACGCCGCGGAAATGGCCAGGGCGGTGTGTTCCTTCCAGCGGGCGGCTGACCTCGCTCACCTCGACCCAGGTCTGAAAGCCCGGCGGGTAGACATCCGCGGGCGAGGGCGTCCACACCAGATCGACGCCAGCCTTGGCCAGCATAGTCAGATCACGTTCCAACGGACGCGGATACCTGGACAGATCCTCGTTGGGGCCGAACTGCGTCGGGTTGACGAAGATGCTGGCCCCGACGCGGTCGTTCTCATCCCTGGCTCGCGCCACCAACGCCATGTGCCCGGCGTGTAGCGCGCCCATGGTGGGGACGAGTCCAAACGATCCATTCAAGGATGTGCGCGCGGCGCGCAGATCGGAAAGGGCGCTGACGACTTGCATGGGTTAGCCCTCTCCTCTCACCGCGGCGAGGAAACTGTTCCACTCGTCGTCGGGGATGGCGTATGTGTGCTCCGCGCTGGGGAAGCTGCGCTCGCGCACGTCGCGGGCGTAGCTGCGCAGCGCAGCCTGGATGGGCGCGGCCAGGGCAGCATACTGTTTGACGAAACGGGGCTGCATCCTATCGAAGAGGCCGAGCATGTCGTGGAAAACGAGCACCTGCCCGTCACAGCCGTTCCCCGCGCCGATTCCAATCGTGGGGATGGTCAACTGCGCGCTGATATAGGCGGCCAGCCGGTCGGGGACAGCTTCGAGCACGAGCGCCGAGCAGCCGGCCCGTTCCACGGTCAGGGCGTCGTCGAGCAGGCGACGGGCCGCTTTGGCGGTGCGTCCTTGGGCGCGGTAGCCGAGCAGATTGACCGATTGGGGCGTCAGGCCGATGTGGCCGATCACGGGGATGCCCGCGGTCACAATGCGCTCGATGGTTGGGGCCATGGCTGCGCCGCCCTCCAACTTGACTGCTTCCATATGACCTTCAGCCAGCAGCCGACCGGCGTTGCGCAGCGCCTCTTCGGGGGTGATCTGATAGGAGAGGAAGGGCAGATCGCCCACGAGCAGCGGCGTCTGTGATCCACGCGCCACGGCTTTACAGTGGTGGATCATCTCTTCCATCGTCACCTGGACGGTGCTTTCGTAGCCCAGCATCACCATCCCCAGCGAATCGCCCACAAGGAGGACGTCGATCTCTGCTCCATCTGCCAGCACGGCGCTGGTGTAATCATAGGCGGTGATCATGGTGATGGGCTGGCCGGCGTCCTTGCGCTGTTGCAGCGTGCGCACGGTGATCTTGCTGCGCGTGGATTGGGATGCGGCGGTTGTCTGCGTTGACATGAGGGAGTTCAGTCTTTCTGGCCTGGGAAAACGATAGGAAATTTGATGTGACGGAGGACGAGAGACGGAGCCGCTGAAGACAGCGGGACGAACGAAAAGTGCGTAGATGTTCTATTGGTTCGTCTTCCGTCCATCGTCCTCCGTCCTCTGGTTAAAGCCGGACGCTCACTTGTGAGCCGTGCCCATCTGTTTGATAAATTCGGCGTGTTCGGCGGATTGGCAACCTTGTTGCACGAGCGCATGCATGGCGGCAAAGTCGCCGGCCCAAATGTGATCCGGGTTGAGCCAAAGCCCAGGAAAGATGCGGCTGCGCAAAATGCCATCCTCGGTAGAGATGGGCTGAAAGACGCCCTCTTCGAGCGAGAACCAGCGGGATTCCTCTTCGTAGGCGATAAGGACCAGATACTCGCGCACGCCGC
>JAPKMV010001021.1 GCA_026645635.1 Caldilineaceae bacterium | reverse complement strand
ATCCCACCCTGAATCCCAGCGGCGAGGGCGACGCCGTCACCGACAAGGTGCTGTTCAACCCGTGGTTCGAGCAGCCGGGCGGCAGTCCGGTGCAGCGGGTGGTCTTCCAGATTCTCGGCCCGCGCAGCGTCACCCCCGGCGACGCCTTCGACTACATCATCGACTACTACACCTCCTATGCCATCGACGACGCGGTGCTGCTCTTCAGCCTCCCCTCCGGCAGCAGCTTCGTGGCGGCGGCGGCCGGCGGCAGCTACTTTGGCCCCAGCGGCCAGGTCTACTGGCAACTGGGCAACCTGCCCGCGGGCGCCGAGGGCAGCGTGCGCGTCTCCGCGCAGTCGCTGTGGGGGCTGCCCGCCCAGTTCCCCGACGGCGCGGCGGTGATGATGGGCGGCGCGAACTTGCAGATCGCGCCCTACACCATCGACACGACTGCCGTGGTCGAGCACACGCCTGTCGTGGTCACCGGTTCCAGCAAGTTGAGCGACGTACAGATCAGCGCCGCGCTGGCGGCTTCCGCGCCGCTCAAGGTGCTGCATGACCAGTTCATCGGCCAGGGGTATGTCCGGCTCGGCGGCGTGACGCTCACCTCCAGCGACAGCCATCAGACCGTGCAGTTGCTCCTGGTGCACCCGCAGAGCAAGGCCGTGGTCGATCTGCGCCGCGACCTGACCAGCAACGTGGTGGCGGCGATCACCTTCGCCGACGACGTGGTCACGATGACCGACGCCAACGGCGCCATGCAGTTCGACCTGCTGCAGAACACGGCCAGCGGAACGGGTCTCTGGGCCGAGACCGCGCGACGCGGCGACTTCACGCCCAATCCGGCCTACCCAACCGTCGACGAAATCCGTCCCTTCACCTGCTTCCGCAACTGCGCACTCAAAGAGACCGGCATGTGGGCGATCAAGAAGTTGAGCAGCACGGTCAAGGCGGTGCTGGCCATGCGCGCCTGTTTGCAGGCCATTGGCGGCGATGTCCCGTCCTTCGACACCTGCGCCAGCCTGTTTACCAACAAGATCGCCGAGACTGTGCCCGGCTTCAGCGAGGTCAAGGCGTTCACCAAATGCCTGTCGGAATGCGTCAACCCCGACACCCGCCAGAAGCACGTCTGCACCGGCCCGCTCACCACGGTGGAACTGCCCACCTGGACGTGGTTCAATCCCGTCAGTTGGACCGAGGGCGGGCGCAAGCGCCAGTACATCACCTATGAATGCGACACCGCCACGGGGATGTGGACCACGGCCAGCGTACTCTACTGCCCGCCCGGCTTTGTGGCGCAGAAGGGCGCGGACGACGGCTACGGTCGTCCCTGCGTGCCCGCCAATGACGATGTCGCCTTTGCCTACGGTTACGACGAACGCAAGGTGCCTTCGGCAAGCAGCCCGGTGACGCTCAACGTGGCCAAGGATCCCAACGCCAAGTACGGCGTCTACGGCGCGACCGCGGCGGCGGTGCTGACCGGCCAGACGCTGGTCTACACCATCACCTGCGAGAACGAGGGCAGCGGTGCGGCCTACAGCGTCTACATCCTGGACACGCTCAGCCCGCACCTGGACGAAACGACGCTGGATCTAGGCGGCCAGGGCCAGTATTCCGCCGCGCTTCGCCAGGTGAGTTGGGACATCGGCGATCTGGCGCCCAAGGGTGCGGTCGGTTCGACCGCCGAAGTGACCTTCACGATCAAGCCGCGGTCGCCGCTAACCGACGGCCTGGAGATCGCCAACCAGGCGGTGGTCTACTTCCCGTCCGTGCCCGAAGTGACGCCGACCAACGTGGTGGTGAACACGCTCCAGGCGGTCGCCGCCATTCCGCAGACCGTGGCCGCCGTCGCCGGGCAGACGCAGGCCATCGTGCTCCACGGCGCC
>JAPKMV010001020.1 GCA_026645635.1 Caldilineaceae bacterium | reverse complement strand
CCGCCATCGCCGGCGCGGGCTTTGGCGTGGCGGGCTACGACTGGCCCTCCGAGCGCGCGCCCACCCTGGAAGCCATTGCCGCGCTGGGCTTGACCTGCCCGGTGGAGGCCGTCAACGACACCATCATCGGGCTGCTGGCGGGCGCAGCTCAGGGTTGGGGCGTCGGGTTGGTCGCCGGCACGAGCAACAACTGCCGCGGCTGGGATCGCCAGCACCGCGAGGGCCGAGTCCTCGGCAACGGCACGATGATGGGCGAGAACGGCGGCGCCTACGAACTGGTCGAACATGCTGTGCAGGCTGTGGCGCGGGCGTGGACATTACGTGGGCCGCAGACGGCATTGACCGACGCGTTCATTGCGCTCACCGGCGCGCGGGACGCCGCTGATCTCTTGGAAGGGCTGAGCCAGGAGGTTTATTCGTTGACGGCCAGCGCCGCGCCGGCCGTAGTGCGCGTCGCCGAGAGCGGCGATCCTGTGGCGCGGGCTGCGGTGCGTTGGTGCGCCGAGGAGTTGGGCAGCCTGGCCGTGGGCGTGATCCGCCAACTGCACTTGCAGCAGGCGACCTTCGAGGTCGTGCTGATCGGCAGCTTCTACAACGCCGGGCCACTGCTGCTGGAGCCGCTCTACGCCACGATTCGCGCCGAGGCGCCCCACGCCCAGTTCGTGCGTCTCACGGCGCCGCCCGTCGTCGGTGCAGTGGTGCTGGGCATGGACGCAGCGGGCATCGACGGCGCCGCGCTGCGCAGTCAGATGATACAGACGCTACACAGAGTTCACTGAGGATGCACAGAGAGCACGGAGAAAACAGAGAAAACGCAGCAAAATTCTCCGTTCTCTCTGCTCTCTCTCTGTGTCCTCTGTGCCACCTCTGCGCCCTCTGTGTCCCGATCTTATCGCGGCCGGCTGACGAATTGGACGTTGCCCCAATCGCCGACGATGACATGGTAGACACGCACCTCGCCTGTGCCCATGTGCTCGGCGCGCTGGCAGATGTAGGGCACGCCCTCGAAGGTCAGCGCAAACTCCGGCGAGTTGGGCACGAAGCCGTCGGCGAAGATGCGCTTCTGCAAGGCCGCGTCCGGGTTGAACTGGATCACCTGGTGCAACTCGCCTTCGGCCAGCAGTGTCCTCTCCAGGGTTGACTCGCCACCCCCGCCACCTCCGCCGCCCCGCGCCGGTGTCCGCTGAAAGACTACATAGTAGGAATGGTGGCCGATGGAGTTGAAGATGTCGCCGTCGGGCGTCGGCTCATCCGGGTGGTCGGTGCTCAGGCGGGTGACGTGGTCGCTCGGCGCGGCAGGGTCGCTGATCCAGACCTCCAGCAGCGCGCCTTTGAAGAGTGGCACATTGCCTGCCGGCTCGTTCAGCCTCTTGTCCAGCGGCTGCAGCGGCGCATCTTCACCGGGCTGCCGCCCCTCCCACGACCAGCCGGCGCGCAGGTTCGGGTCGCGCAGCGGCTGGCCATTCTCATCGAGGATGTCGATGAAGGCGTTGTGCTGGCCGCGGTTTTCGTCAGGCGTGAGGTGATGCACGCCGATTGCCTTCCAAATGGGCGCACCCGCGGCGGCCGGCGCCTCGACGACCGCCACACCATAGCCGCTCGCATCGTTGAGCACTTGTCCGGTCTGCGCAAAGCTGGCGCCGTAGCGCCGCTGGTAAAGCGTGTGGTCAAAGGCCATGGTGTGTACTCCTTTCTCAATCGCTGAGTGCGGCAAAGGTTGACTTGAGCGTCGGGTAGAGGCTGCGGTAGATGCTGTACCAACGCTGGTACGCGGCGACGGCTTCCGGCTGCGGCTGCGTGGCGCCGGTCACTTGGATCGTGCGGCGACAGGCGGTCTCCACATCGGGCCAGACGCCCGCGCCCACGCC
>JAPKMV010000101.1 GCA_026645635.1 Caldilineaceae bacterium | reverse complement strand
CAGCGTTGGCTGGGCTTGCGGGTCAATCATGGCGCCGCCTCCTGGGTTATTTCTGCCTGCGCGCTGCCGGCCTTGATGATCTGTTGGGCTTTCTCGTAGGCCTGCAGGGTCGACTCTCCCGGCTTGCTGGCGACGAACACATTTTCGGCGCCAATCACATCCAGGCACTTCGTCTCCGCCAACTGTTCGTAGACCGCCGGATTGACACCGACCAGCATCAGCGTGTTGCCATTAGCGCGCAGCGCCTGCACGTAGCGCTCGAGCACGCCGATAAAGGTGCTGCCCACCTCGGTGTGACCGCGCAGGCTGAGGATCACAACGGCGTTGCGAGTCTCCGCAGCCTGCGGCAGATCTTCCTCAAGGTTGCGCGCGCCGGCAAAGAAGAGATTGCCATAGGCATTCAGCACAGTGACTCGATTGCTCGCCAGGACGTCCGGCGCCTTCTGCTCGATGGCGATGCCGTCTGCATTCGGCGCCACCTCGACGATCGATGTGCTGACCGCCTCGCGGATCCCGAAGACCGCAAAGGACAGCACCACGCCGAAGAAGATGGCCCACTGCAACGGCACGATCAACGTGGCAAGAAACGTGACGACCATGACTGCGCGCGAGGCGGTGCTGGTATGTCTGATCTTGGCGATCTCGCGAAAATTGATTGTTTGGAAACCGACCACCATCAGCAGCCCGGCCAGCGCCGAGAGCGCGATCTTGCTGATGAAATCGCCAAACACCAGGATGATGATCGCCGCCATCACGCCCGTGGCGATGTTGGCCCAGCGCGAGTGCGCACCACCTTTGACCAGCAGCGCAGTCCCGCTCAACGAGCCGCCCGCCGGCAGGGCCTGAACCAGCGCACCCGCCAGGTTGGCGGCGCCCTGCCCCGCGAAATCGCGCGAGGTGTTGGGGTATTTGCCATCAGGATTGGCATAGGATTGGCTGATGCCAGCACTCTGCGCCAGCGCGATGATCGTTAGCGCAATGGCCGGCCCGATCAGTTGGGGGATAAGGGTCAAGTCGGGCAGCACCGGGCGGGGCAGTTTGTCCGGCAGCTCGCCCAGGCTGGACACCAGTGGCACCGTAGTCAGCCCCAACAGCGGCACCAGCGCCGAAGCAACGGTCAGCCCAATCAGCAGCGAGAGCTTGTTGATATACGGCACACGATCGAGCACGACGATCAGCACCACCGCGACCACGCCGACCAGCAGCACCTGCAGATCGACCTGGTTCAGATTCAGCAGCGTATCGACCGCCTTCACGACCTTGTTCTCGTACTCGCTTGAATAGCCGGTGAAGTCGCCCAACTGCCCCAAGATGATGTTGACGCCGATGCCGGTGAGAAAGCCGCGCAGCACCGCGTTGGCGATGAAGCGTGTGAGGAAACCCAGCTTCAGCAGCCCAGCCGCCAGCATGAGCAACCCGACCAGCAGCGTCAGCACAGCCAGGGCCATTGGGCGATCTTCCGCAGAGTAGATCACCAACATGCTGCCTGCCGTCGCCGCAATCGCGCCGGTGGAGTCGATGTTCATGTAGACCGAGCTGGTGAAGAGCGCGCCGACCGGCGTGGCCGCCAACACCGTGTATAAGCCATACACCGGGTTGACGCCGGCCAGCACGGCATTGGCCATGCCGCCGGTCACGCTGTCGATAGCCTTGGTCAACCCGGCGCTGAGGTCGCCGCCGATCCCCTTGATGCCAAACCCTTGTACTTGCATGCGACTCACCGCCATCCTTACCTATTCTGACTTCCGTTCGGCTCACGCTTGTTCGGGATTCGGCTGTTGTGCGGCTGCTTCCGCGCTGCGCACAGCCAGGTCCACCGTGGCGAATACGTGGTCTTCCCCGACGGCAGCCAGCAGACCCGTCTCGCGCGCATGTTCAAGGACAGGTGCGTGAACATGCGCCATATAGACTGTAATGTTGCGCTCATGCAGTTCTTTGAGCAGCCCACGCAGGACATCCGTGCTGGTTACGTCGATCTGATCCTGCGCATTGGCGTCGAAGATGATGGTGTGCGGCGGCGGTGACGCTTCGTCGAGCATTGCCTTGACGCGCTCGCGCACGGTGAGCGCGTTGGCGAAGTAGAGCTGCGAGTCAAGGCGTACAATCAGCACGCCAGGCACCGGCTGAATCTCTGGATGCCGATCCAGGTCAGCATACGCACCAGGAATGCCGGGGACGCGCCCCAATGCGGCAAGGTGGGGCCGGCTGGTCTTGTAGACCACATAGACAAGCGAGGCCACCAGCCCAATGATCATCCCCTCCAGCACGTCGACCAGCAGGACGCCTGCCAGTGCCAGCACCCCAAACCAGACTTCGACGCGCGACTCATGGCGCAGCTTCTGAAGCTTGCGCGAGCCGATGATGTGCCAGACGGCATGAATGATTAGCCCGGCCAATACAGCCTCTGGCAAGGGTGCAAAGAGAGGAGTGAGAAAGAGCAAAGTGATGATCGTCACCACCCACGTGATCAGGTTCGTCACCTGGGAGCGGGCGCCTGCCCCCTCTTTCACCGCCGAAGCCGACATGCTGCCAGCCGCCAGCATCCCGCCGAAGAACGCACTCACCAGGTTGGCCGCGGCGTGAGCGTTCAGCTCTTGGTTGGCGTCCACCTCGTAGCCATGCTTTTCGGCGAACTCGTGCGCCACGCCCAGCGCCTCGCTGTAGGCAACCAGCAGCACGCCGATTGCCGGCAACACCATGGCGAGATAGGTCGACCATGGCACGACCGGCAACGCAACGGAAGGCAGCCCCTGCGGCAGCGCACCTACCACTTCGATGCCAAAGCGCCCCTCGAAATCGAACACCATGCTGAGAATGATGGCGCCGAAGAGCACGATCAAGCCGGCGGGGAGCTTCTTGTTCCAGCGCGGCAACAAGAAGAGCAACGCCAGCGCCACCGCACCGACCACAAAGGTTGCCCAGTTTGCCTGCGGCAGTTCCTGGAAGATGCCGATCAGCTTCTCTACGGTGTTGCCTTCCGGCTTGGGCACGCCAAAGAGCTTGTTGAGCTGGCCCACGGCCACGAAGATCGCCAGACCCATGACGAAGCCATCCATCACCGGTTTGGAAAGAAACTGGGTGATGAAGCCCAGTTTGGCGATCCCGGCGACCAGGAAGACCAGACCGGTCACCAGCACGAAAGCTGCTGCATACGTCTGGAAGGTCGCCGGATCCGCGGCGGAGTCCGCCGCGGTTGCCGCCACCGCCGCCGCCACCGAGGAGGCCAACAGCGCCGCGGTGGCCGAGGTTGCCTGTACGACCAGATGGCGCGACGTGCCCATCAGCGCGTAAATGAGCAGGGCAGCCACCAGCGTGTAGAGACCGGCCTGTGGCGGCAGCCCGGCAATGCCGGCGTAGGCCATCGCCTCCGGCACCACCAGCCCCCAGAGCGTCAGCCCGGCGATCACGTCGGCGCGCAGCCAGCCGCGATCATAGCGGGGCAGCCATGCCAGGATAGGAATGTAGCGTGAAAGTCCGGCTTGCGGTTTGGCGGTTTGCGTACTTGCCGACATCATCGGCTCCTTTCTTATGCAGTGGAGTCTCGTAGGCTCCTCAGAGGCTGTTTGTAAGGTCACCCCAATTTGACGCAGAGGCGCAACGATGCAGAGAAACGCAGAGAAGCTACCGTAGAATCGCCCCAGATTCTTCTCTGCGAACCTCTGCGCCTCCGCGTCTCTGCGTCAATCTGATCACTGTGGCAGCGATGCCTCTTCCGGCAGCGTATCCTCTTTGCCGATGATTTTCGCCAGCCAGAGGGTGCTTTCCGTGCTCTTGAACACGAGCAGCAACAAGACCGTGATCGGCATGGAGAGCAACGCGCCCACCGGGCCGAGCAGCCAGCTCCAGAAAAAGACGGAGAGAAACACGATCGTGGGCGACAACGAGAGGCGCTTGCCAGTGTAGCCCGGCTCCAGCACGTTCTCGATCAAGAGGTTGATGAGCGTCACCCCGATGACGACGATGAGCGCCTGCACCCAGCCCGACTCGGCGAGGGCCAGCAGCGTCGGCGGGATCATGGCGATCACCAGACCGATGTAGGGAACAAAGCTCAAGAAGAACGCGACTACGCCCCACAGGAGCGGATAATCCACACCCAGCAGCAGGCAAATCAGCGTGACCCCGGCGCCGGTGATCAGGTTCAAGCGGGCGCGAATGCTGAAGTAGGTGACGGCGGTCTGGCCCACCGCCGGCAGTTGGCTGAGCATTGGCCGATCCTTGATCACGCCGGTGCGCACGATATTCATGAAGCGCTCTGATTCCAGCAAAAAGAAAGCCACGATGACCAGGCTGGTCATGCCGGTCGAGATGATTGCCACGAGCGCGCTCAGAAAACCGGCCAGCACCGCAGCACTGAGCGCCGCAAGCTGCTCGGAAACGGACGAAAGGTCCACCCCCGCACTGGCCAGCGCCGCCCCAAGTTCACTGATTTTTGCGCTCAACTCAGCACTGTTGGCCGCCATGCCAGCTTGAAGGCTCTGGACGCTGATGAGCGCCAGCAAGAGCAGGCCCAGACCACTCGCCAGCAGCAGGGCAACCAGCAGAAACAGGGCCAGACCCCGCTTGAGACCCCGCCGCTGTAACCACTGGAAAATGGGCAAGGCCAGCGCGACCAGAAAGAAGGCGAACAGGATCGGCACGAGCACGGGCGCAGCCAGCGACACCAGGATCAGGTAGAAGCCGACGAGTGCGACGCCGGCCAGCGCCCGCGTGATAGGTGAAGTGATCATATTGTTGTAATTCAATTGTCCATAGTTGCGGCCATCTCCGCCTGTATCTTGCCAAACGCACCAGGCAAGAAATCTTCTTCGCCAGTTGCTGCCAACGGTCGCCGTCCGCCTCCGCGTGGGAACGGATCATCGGGCCGATGGCCAGCACTGCTTCAGGGCGCGGGCGCTGCGCCGCCGTTGACAAACATCATGCGCTGCTCGCCGCCGGCCGTCTCCAGCGCCAGCCCACCGGCGCCATCCGGGCCGCCGGCCACGATGGCATCCAGCAGTTCGAAGTACTGGATGTCCAACGAATCGCCGCCGCAGGCCGCCATCACATCGGGCGTCGAGGCGATAAAGAAGCCGCCGTCCGTGGAGTAGGTCCCGGTGAAGGTGTTGCAGTCGGCCTGTCCACTCACCGTGCCATCAGCGCGGAAGATGATAGTGTAATCCTGCGGGTTGGGGACCGTCGTCGTCGCGCCGGTCGGGCGATTCGTGACGCTGACCCACTGCCAGACGATGTCGGTGATCGTGGTGGACGGCGTCGCAACAGTCGCAACAGACGCGGGAGGCGGCGCCATCACTGGCCTGCAAGCCGCGGCCACGACCAGCACGACGACAAGACATGCCAGGAGCAGGAATCGTTGGGTTTGTTGCTTCATTGGATCACCACTTTTTTGGTTAGTCCGAATTCCTGTTCGGACAGTTGGACAGCTTCAAGCCGGCGCCTCTGGCTCGATGCCGATGCACTCCACGGAAAGCAGCGGCAAGCCCATGTTATAGATATAACTAAGGACGCCCGTCAGGGCGGTCTGATCGATGAATTCACAGATGGCAATCGTCACGGGCGGTTCGCTGGGCTGGTTCTGCACTTCCATCGAGGCAGCATTGAGGTTCTCTTTCCAACTGTCGTCCAGAGCACCCTGGATGTGTATCTCATACCTGGCCGGCGAATCGAGCGTGAGTTTTTTCTTGGCTGACATCGAGACTTCCTTCACCGTTGGCGCCTTGCATGAGGCGTGGGCACTGTCCCGCAAATTACGCTCAAGCGCACACCAGAGATCGATTGAGTCGTATCATGACATCGTGAGTGTATCAGCGCTGTGAGGTGGCGCGAAGGGGAAAAACTATGCAAATAATACGTAGACTTACGATCAGTGGAGAGGAGTGTTTGTGCTATCGAGGAGGTGCATCACTGCGCGGGCAGTACGCCCAAGTCTCTGCCCGCGGCGACTGCTGCGCGCCGGTTGTTCACGGCCAGTTTTTGATAGATGTTTGCGGTGTGGCGGTTCACCGTTCGTTCTGTGATGATCAGGCGCTGCGCGATCTCTTTGGCGCTGAACCGTTGCGCCAGGAGTTCCAATATCTCGATCTCACGATCCGTCAAAGGTTCGATCAGCGCTGCCGAAGGAGCAGGCGCGGCTGACGGCGGATGTGGACGCTCGGCTCTGGCGGATTCAGCGGCGAACGCGGCCAGAATCTGCTCGATATACTTTGTTGCGCCCGCGCGCTTTGCCCGCCGTTGCAGCAGCGTGACCAGGCCAAGGCCCAGATCTATGAAGACCCGAATGAAGCCGCCGGGCTGGGCCAGCGTCAACGCCTGTTCGAGGGCGTTCAACGCAGCCGGCTCATCGCCCTCGGCGTCGTAGTACAGTGCCTGGAGGGCCAGCACCTCGATCGTGAAACGCGTGTTATGCGTCGTCGTGACGAAGGTGTAAAGCCGTTCGAGTGCGGCCGCCGCTTGCTGCCGGCTCACCGGCGTGTTCATGCGCAGCAGCACCTTGGGCAAGGTGAACTGTGGCGCGAAGTGGTTGGACATGATGCTCAGCGGGAGCCTGGGGCCGACGGTCGTCGCCCAGTAGCCCGCACTCTCCAGATCGCCCTGCAGTACAGCCAGCTCGGCCTCAAATGCGCCCACAAACAACTGCATCGCCCCGCCTGGTGTCTCGGCCAGATAGCTCTTCAGGCGTTCAATCACGGCGCGCGCCGCGGCGGGCGCGCCCCGCGCCTGCTGGATTTCTGCGAGCAGGATTGCACTCTGCACAACGGCGACTTGGGCACACACGTGGCGCAGATCCTGCACGCAATTGGCGTGCAGCTCGGCGGCCGCCAGGTCATTGCGCTGGTAGTATACGCTGGCGAGGAAATAATGCGCCCAACCGAGTGACTCGCGCTGATCCTCCATTGCCTGGCCGACGTCGATGGTCTGTTGTGCAGCCTGCGCTGTGCGCGTCAGATCCGCAGCTATCCAATAGATGAAACAGGAAGCAGCCAGGAGCCGCAGATGCGGTGCGGGGCTTGCCATCGCCTCCGCTTGTTGGGCGGTCGCAAACAGCGCATAGGCGCGGTCGAGTTGGCCCGACGACTGATAGGCCCCAGCCAGATGCAGCCAGGCTTGGACGCGTGCCAGGCGCCAATCCTGAGGCATCAGTTCCAGCGCACGGGTCGCCAGTGTGATCGTACCCTGCGGGTCATCGACGGCGAAGGTTCTCTCCATGCTGCGCAGGGCAGCGATCTCTCCTTCAAGCTGCCGGGCGCGCTCCGGCGGCACTGCTCCCTGCGCAATGGCAGCCTGCGCCTGACCGAGCATGTGCAGAACCATCTGGGCTGGGGCGACGCGGCCGAGTTCGGCAACCCATACCTTGACCAGGAGCAATTCGGGAGATTGTTCCAGCGTCGCAGCCGGAAACAGACGCAGCCAGCGCTCGAGCCGCGGCAACTGTTCGCTGTTCAAGAGCGCATGACGGTGTTGGGCCACCAATTGCACGGCGCTCGGTGTGTCGTTGCCTGCCAGCGCATGTTCGAGCGCCAGTTCGATGGAGTCATGGGTTGCATACCAGGCGCTGGCGCGGCGATGCAGCGCTTCGATATCCTGGGTGCTGAACTTGCTGGTGAGCTGCCTGCGCAGCAATGCCTGGAACAAATGGTGATAGCGATACCAGTTTCCCTGTTCGTCCAGCGCCACCGTGAACAGATTCATGGCTTCCAGCCGCCGCAGATAGGACTGACTCTGGTGCACCCGGTCTTCCGGTTCCATGACAGCGTCACAGAGCGACTCGCAGAGCAGGTCAAGGATCGAGGTCTTGATCAGAAAGTCCTCAAGCTCAGGTGGAATGCGGACGAGCACTTCGTTCACCAGATAGTCCATCACGTAGCGATTCTCGGCATGCAACTGGGCAAGCTGGGGATCGACATCACCGCGGTAGCGCAATGCCAACGCTGTCAAGCGCAAGGCGGCCGCCCAGCCTTCGGTCTGCTCGGCCAACGCCGCGAGGACATCATCCTGGAGTGGAACGGCGACGCCTTGTTCCAGGAATTCCGCCGCCTCGGCTGCGGTGAAGCGTAGATCGCGCATCCGAATCTCGCTCATCTGGTCGCGTGCTCTGAGGGTCTGCAACCCAAGCGGCGGGTCGCTGCGGGTGAGCAGCATCAGGTGCATCCCGGGCAGCGGATGAAGCATCAGCGCGGCCAGGAAGTTGAAAACCGCTGGGTCCTGGATGGCTTGCAGGTCATCCAGGACCAGGCAGAATTCACGCGCAAGTTCGTCCAGCTCGTTGAGCAACGTGTCGGCAATGACTGTGATGGGGGGCAGATTGGTTCCTGCCAGCAGTGACTGCGTTTCGCGCAGCGCACCTGAGAAATGCGAGTCGAGCGCAGCCACCAGATACTCCAGGAACAAGTGCAGATCATTGTCATGTTCATCGAGCGAGAGCCAGACCCAGGGCAATCCGCAGCTCTGGAGGAAAGAACTCGTCAACACCGTCTTGCCATAGCCGGCAGGCGCCGAGATCAGGGTCAGTGGGTGACTCATTCCCTGGCTGAGCATCTGGTTGAGACGAGGACGAATGATGAAATCCTGCGGCGTCGATGGACGGCAGAATTTTGTTCGTCGCAACAAACCGGAAATCCTTTCCCTGACCTGAATCCAGACAATCCGCCAGTAGCTCGTCAAACATGATTGGGTAGCAGACTTTCCCGGATTCTCCCAGAATCCGGGAAAGTTGTAGCGATACAATCACGCATAAAGGCCCACTAGGATGGTTCGCGCAGTCTCGCCGCTGGCAAGTAACCAAGCGCCTGCGTGCAAACACCCATCTTTTTGGGAGGGGGATGATGTCGCTTAAAACGTATGTATGGTAGCGTAATTGGCCAGATACAACAAACGACTGTGAAAATCCTTCGCG
>JAPKMV010001019.1 GCA_026645635.1 Caldilineaceae bacterium | reverse complement strand
TGCTCTGCGCCGCGGCGCGGTCGGTGACCGGGGCCTCGTTGATCAGAATATAGCGGATCGGCGCGCCAAGCAGTGCCGACAATCCCAATCCCACCAACACGCTGCCACCGTAGAAGCCGGCCAAAGTGTTGCCCCATGTCCCAAGGATCAACATCCCCAGCGCCAGCAGGCTGGAGCCGCCGATGATCACCGCCCGCGAGCCGACCTTGTCGAGCAGACGCCCGGCCAGCGGCGAACCAATGAAGAGCGCAAAGACCAGCGCCAGCAGCATGAAGCTGGCCTGTGACTCACTCACGCCGAAAGCCGCCACCGCCAGGGCCGGCAGGAAGAGCACGCCCACTTCGCCCAGCCCCGCGCCGAAGGAGATCGCGCTGGCCAACTGCAACTGGCGCGCCCGAAACAGGCTCGGCAGCAGCACGGGGTCCGCGGCGCGCTGTTCGAGGAGCCAGAAGACCGGCAGCAGCGCCAGGGCAATCAGCAGGAAGGGCCAAACCTGGAGCGAGAGCAGGCTGCCGAGAAAATTGTTGGCGTCGAGCTGATTCAGCCCATAGGCCAGGCTGAGCAGGAGCAGCGCCAGCACGGCCATGCCCGGCCAGTCGAAGGGCAGCCGCTGCGCCGGGCGCGTCGTCGGCAGCACCCGCCAGGCCGCGACGATGAGCACGGCGGCGATCGGCAGGTTGATGGCGAAGATCCACTGCCAGCTTTGCAGCAGGAGCAGGCCGCCCAGGATCGGGCCGACGATGAAGGCCAGCCCGAAGACCGCGCCGATCAGCCCCAGCGCGCCGCCCCGCTTCTCCGGCGGGAAGGTGTCGCCGATCACCGCGGCGGCCACGGGGAAGATGCCGCCCGCGCCGAAGCCCTGCACCAACCGCCCCAGGATCACCATCCAGAAGGCCGGCGCGAGCATCACCAGCAGCGAACCCAGGGCGAAGAGCGCCACGTCGATCACGTAGATGGTGCGGCGGCCATACACGTCGGAGAGTTTGCCCATCAACGGCGTGCCGATCAGATTCATCAGCACATAGCCGGTGAACACCCAGGTCAGCGCCCGCTCACTGACGCCGAAGGCAGATTGGATGGCCGGCAGCGCCGGGCCGACGATGGCGATGTCGAGTGCGGCCATGAGCACGCCGACGAAGAGCACCGCCAGGACTTTGTTGCGATTCATTCTCAGTTCCCCTTGCCGCCCACAAACTTACTTACCGGTCGGTAAGCATAGATTACAAGAGAACCCAGCAAACCGCAAATCCATGCCTGTTTCGTGTTACGTGTTACGTGGCGATACGACACACGTAACACGCAGCACGAAACGGGCAAACCCAACGAGCGATTTCGTCCCGTGAGTGCTACGGCTGGCTGCGGTCGATGCCGATGTCGTCCATCGAAGTGGGATCTTCGAGCGGCTCCAGGTGGGTGAAGACCGTGGTCGGCGTCGAAAAGCCGGCGCGCACCTGCGCCTCGATCTCTTCCAGCAGATCGTGGCCGCGCTGCACCGACCACGCGCCGGGCACCAGCACATGCATCGAGATGAAGCGGCGCTGCCCGGCCTGGCGCGAGCGGAGCGAGTGAAAGGCGACGCCCGCCGCCGCGTACTGCGCCAGCACCCCGTTCACCGTCGCCAGTTCCGCGGCGGGGATGGCGGTGTCCAGCAGCCCCAGCGCCGAACGCCGGATCAGTTGGTAGCCGGTCCAGACGATGTTGGCGGCCACAGCCAGCGCCACCAGCGAATCGAGCGGAAGCCAGCCGGTCAACCCCACCAGCGCCACGCCAACCACGACGCCCACCGAGGTCCAGACATCGGTCATCAGATGATGGGCGTCGGCCTCCAACGTGATCGAGTGGTAGCGCTTGCCGGCGCGCATCAGCACCCT
>JAPKMV010001018.1 GCA_026645635.1 Caldilineaceae bacterium | reverse complement strand
GCACGCCGGCGAGTTTCTCTACATCCCTGCGGGGATGCCGCACCTGCCCTACAACCCCTACGACGTCGAAGCCGTGGCCGTGCTGGCGCGCACCGACCCGAACGAACAGGAGAGTGTCGTGCTCTGCCCGGAGTTGGAGGGCAAGCATCCTTGAGCAGGGGCAAATCGGCGGCCACGGTGATCGTGCCGACGCACAACCACGCCGCCACGGTGATCGCCTGTCTCGACGGGCTGGTCAATCAGCGCCCATCCGACGGCGAACTCGAACTGCTGATTGTGGACGCCGGCTCGACCGATGCCACGGTGGCGCAGGTGACAGCCTGGCAGGCGCGTCACACTGAGATCGCGGCGCGCCTGCTCCACGTCCCCAGCGGCAGCCTGGCCGACGCGCGCAACGCCGGCGCCGAAGCGGCCCAGGGCGACCTGCTCCTCTTCATCGACGCCGACTGCGTGCCCGCGGCGGACTGGGTCGCCACGATGTGCAGCAGCTTTGCCGACCCCGCCATCGTCGGCGTGCGCGGCGCCATCCGCACGACGCAGCGCGGATTGACGCCCGCCTTCGTCCAGGCCGAGTACGATGACCGCTACGACCGCATGCGCGGCTTCGCCACCATCGACTTTATCGACAACTACGCGGCGGCCTATCGCCGCGAGGTCTTTCTGGCCAACGGGGGCTTCGACGCGTTCTTCGCCGCCGGCGAGGATCAGGAGTTGAGTTTCCGCCTGGCCGAAAAAGGCTATCGGATGACTTTTCAGCCCGCCGCCGTGGTGGATCATCGCCACGACACCGGGCTGGGCAGCTACATGCGGCGCAAGTATCACCAGGGTTTCTGGAAGGCGCCGCTGACCCGGCTCCACCCGGAGCGCATGGTGCAAGATGCGCATACGCCCCAGGTGCTCAAGTTGCAGATCGTGCTGCTCAGCCTCACGCTTGGGCTGGCGCTGGCGTCCTTGCTCGGCCTGGTCTGGCCGTGGGCCGGTTGGCTGCTCCTCGGCGCGGGCGCGGCGCTGGCGACGCTGCTGCTCTCAGCCCTGCCCTTCCTCGTCAAGCTGGCGCGGCGCTCGCCGCAGTTGGCGCTGATCGGGCCGGGGATGGTGATTGCGCGCAGCCTCGCCCTGGGCGCGGGTTACCTGGCCGGCACGATCCACTTTGCCGGCGCGCTGCCCGGTCAGCGCCACCCTGTCATCCCTGGCTGGAAACGAGTGATCAAGCGTGCGGTGGACATTGCCGGCGCGCTGGTCGGGCTGCTGGCAGCGATCCCGCTGGTGGCGCTGGCCGCGTTGGCCATCAAGCTCGACTCGCCGGGGCCGGTCTTCTACTGGCAGGTGCGCATCGGCGAGAACGGACGGCCGTTCCGCATCGCCAAACTGCGCAGCATGATCGTCAACGCCGACACGCAGCTTGACGAGCTGGTCGATTTCACCGCGCTGAGTGCGGAGCCGGCTTTCAAGCTGGCCGACGACCCACGCGTCACCCGCGTCGGCCGCATCCTCCGCCGCACCAGCCTGGACGAGGCGCCCCAGTTCTACAATGTGCTGCGCGGGGAGATGAGCCTGGTCGGCCCGCGACCGGAGGAGGCGCGGGTGGTGAGCCTCTACAGCGACAACCAGCGCCGCCGGCTGGCAGTCAAGCCCGGCATCACCGGCCCGATGCAGGTGAGCGGCCGCGGCGCGCTCACTTTCAACGAGCGGCTGGCGCTGGAGTTGGAATACATCGAACATTTCAGCCTCTGGCGGGACTTTGCCATCCTTTTGCAGACGCTGCCTGCGGTGGTGCACGGCAAGGGGGCGCATTGAAACTGCGTCCGCTGGCGGCGCTCTTCTGGCTGCTGCTGGGGCTGGTTTTCTACACTTATGTCGGCTATGGGCTGC
>JAPKMV010001017.1 GCA_026645635.1 Caldilineaceae bacterium | reverse complement strand
GCAGGCGCTGGCGGCCACCAGGCTGCTCTGGAAGCCGGGCACGGTGCAGGCCGCGGCGATTTCACGCAGCTTTTCGGCGCTGGCAGGCACCTCGTTGGTATCGAAGATGTCAAGCAGCACGGGGTCGGCGGCGTAGCGCAGTTGATCCGGCGTCAGCGGGCAGACGAAGTCGTAGTTCTCCGTGACCAGGTTGTAGTCGCGGACCGTGGCGCTGTACCGGGTGACCGCGGCGCTGCCCGACCCGGCAAAGTTGGCCTGGACGGCGAAGGTTGGGAACTGCGTGTCGATTGGGCCACGGAACTTGGGCCACTCGCTGCGGTCGTCGCCGTAGTTGCCCGCGGCGTCGGCCGCGCGCATGTCGATCTGATAGTAGCCTTCCAGCCCTGGCGGCACGACGAAGGCCCACTGGCCGCCGCCAAAGGCGACCGGCTGCCACTGGCGGTAGAGCGCGGCGGCGGATTCGGCCGGCAGCGCGCCGTCGTAGATGACCACGTCGTCCAGCGCACCGGTGAGGAAGGGCGTCGCCGCAGTCGGGGCATAGCCGACGAGCACGCCGTCCTGGGTCGTGAACGTGGTGGTGGTGGTGGGGCTGGAGACCGCAAGCTGGCCGTCCACATAGAGGGCGTTGCCGCTGGCGCCGAGGGTATGGACGACCTGGTGCCATTGGCCGTCGGCGTAGCTGTTCGTCGCAGTGCAGCGGTTCTCCCGCGTGGCGCCCACGACGATAGAGGAGCAGACCTTGCCTGCGTCCAGGAAAAGCTCCCGGTCATGCTGGACGACTGCGGGATAGACGCCCTGGATCGTGCTGAAGAGACCGCAATTGGCGCAGGTGGTCTTGAACCAGAGTGCCGTGGTGAGGCCGCTCTCCGGCAAGTCGATCGGTTCGAATGTGCGCAGCAGATCATTGCCGTCGAACGCAGCAGCGGCGCCATCCGCGCCTTCCATGCCGCTGATGGGGCAGGAGGCATCCAGGCAGTAGACGCTGGTCTGCTCGGCGGCGGTGTTGACGAAGAGCGTCGTCTGCGGCAGGTCGTTGAGCGGCAGGCGCAGCAGCGTATTGCCCGTGGCCAGGGCTGTCCGGGCGGAGACGAAGGCTACCTCGACGCTCTGCACCGGCGAGTTAGCGTCTTGCACCGTGCCGGTGACGACGGCGCCATCGGTGAGCTGCATCTCGCTCTTGTGGGAGAGCAACGTGACGGTGGGCGGCGTCATGTCGATGACGAAGGGGATCTCCTGGGTGACGGGGTTGCCGTCGGGCACGGCCTTGTCCTGCGCCGTGATCGTCAGGGTGTAGGCGCCGGTCGGCCGGGCTGCGGCGTTGAAGGTCAGGTCGTCGAACGGATAGTCGAAGCTCCAACTGCCGTCGGCCATGATGAGGGTGGAGGTGAAAGTCGCGTTGGAACTGTCGCCGATCTGCACCGTCACTGCATTCACGCCGGCCAGGGCGTCGCTCACCGTGCCGCTGATGGGCAGCGTCCAGGCGCCCGTGGCGTTGCGCCGCACGCGGCGGGATTCGCCGGGGGCCAGGTTCACGGTGAGCGCCGGGGAGACGCCGTCGATCGTCAGGTTGAAACTGGCGGAATTGGTGTTATTGACCGCATCGGCTGCCCGCACCGTGATGGGCACGGCGCCGGTGGGGGTGTTGGGGATGTCCACCGGGAAAGCCCACACGGCTGCGCCGGTCGTGGCGCTGTAGGCGCCGCCGCTCACGCTGACTTCAACTTTTGCGACATAAGAAGTGGGGTCGCTGGCTGTGCCGCCAACGATGACGGTGCGCCCAGGCTGGACGAACGCGCCCTGGGTCAGCGCCGGCAGCGCGGGCTGGTCGCTGTCGATGGTGACCGGGCCTGGGTTGTCGAGAATGATGTCGTCGGGCG
>JAPKMV010001016.1 GCA_026645635.1 Caldilineaceae bacterium | reverse complement strand
CCGCCGGCCCGTCTCGGCGTCACGGCCAAGATGCCCGTCTACGTTACCGGCCACCTCAGCGTGGAGGGACGCCAGCGCGCCTTCACCTGTCTACCCGGCTTCTATCGCACCTTCGCCACCCGCGAACACGCCTTGATCTGCCAATTGCGCCCAGGGCGTCTCTTGCGAGTGGGCGCCTTCCCGGACGATGAGCCGGGGCTATGGTATGCCTTCTTCACGCCGCCACAGATTGTGCGCATCAATCCCGGCGTCGTGGCCTATGGGCGGCGGTCGCTGCCTGCGCTGGCCGTCACCTATGACACCAGGGACCAGAAGGAGCGCCGTCGCACGACTCTCTATTTGAGTTTTCCCAACCCGCCCGACCGCCTGACTGTCCTGGCTGACCTGCTCGCCGACCAGACAGCCCAACCCGCCATCACCATGCCATGAACCAGACCGCACGCCCCTCCTGGGACGAATATTTCATGCAGATTGCCTTTACGGTCGCGCAGCGCAGCACCTGCGACCGCGCCCACGTCGGTTGCGTGTTGGTGCGCGACCGGCGCATCCTGACCACCGGCTACAACGGTGCGCCGGCCGGGCTGCCGCACTGCGATGAGATCGGCCACCTGCTGATCGACGGCCACTGTGTGCGCACGCTCCATGCCGAGCAGAACGCCATCATTCAGGGCGCGCTCCACGGCGTCAGCATCGTCGGCGCCACGGCCTACGTCACCCATCAGCCCTGTTTGACCTGCGCCAAGATGCTCATCAACGCCGGCGTGCGCTGCGTGGTCTATGCCGGCAACTATCCCGACGACAACAGCCGCCACTTCTTGGACACAGCCGGGGTGGCATTGGTGCATCTCCCGCAGCCACGTCCTGATGATACGGTCTATCGCATGAACCAATGAATTGGTAGGAATCGCGCGCCTGCAATTGTGCTGGCGCGATTTTAGGTAACATACAGGTTTTATCACTAAACGCGCGCAATAAAAATTTCCAATTCGCATAGAAATATGAAAAATCAACAACAACAAGAATTGCAGTTTCCTGCGGGGTTTCTTTGGGGAACCGCGACTTCAGCGCACCAGGTGGAAGGTTTCAACACCAACAACCAGTGGTGGGCCTTCGAGCAGCAGCCTGACGCCATCTGGCGCGGAGACAAAAGCGGCGCCGCGTGTGACTGGTGGCGCAACGCCGAGCGCGATTTTGATTTGATGCAGCAATATAATTTGCGAACTCATCGCCTTAGCATCGAGTGGAGCCGGGTCGAGCCGGAGCCGGGCCGCTTCGATCACAAGGCGCTCGATCGCTATCGGGAACTGCTCGGCGGGCTGCTGCAACGAGGATTGCGGCCTATGGTCACGCTCCACCACTTCACCAATCCGGTCTGGCTGGAGGCGGCTGGGGGCTGGGAGCGCCCGGAAGTCGTCGCCCGCTTTCAACATTATGTGCGGCAGACGGCTGCCGCGCTGGGCGACCTCTGTGACCTGTGGATGACGGTCAACGAGCCGCTGGTCTATCTGGCCCAGGGCTGGTTCCGCGGCATCTGGCCGCCGCAGAAGCGCGACCTTCTGGCCGGGCTGCGCGCCTACCGGCACCTGCTGCTGGCCCACGCGGCCGGCTATCAGGCCATCCATGCCGTGCAGCCAAATGCCCAGGTCGGCGTGGCAAGTGCGGTGCGGCTTTTCCTGCCTTCCAACCCGGACAGCCCGCTGGATCGCTTCGCCGGCTGGGTCAAACGTTATCTGGGCGAGGACATCTGGTTTGACGGGATGCAGGACGGCATCGTGCGGCCGCCGCTGGGGCTGAACGAGTTTCACCGGCCGTTGGCCAGCAGCGCCGACTACATCGGCATCAACTATTACTCGCGTGATTTCGTCCGCTTCACGCCCGAC
>JAPKMV010001015.1 GCA_026645635.1 Caldilineaceae bacterium | reverse complement strand
ACGCAGCACATCAGCAGTCGGCGGGAGAGGTTCAGGATGAACAAACAGGACGAGAACATTCGACCGCCGTCGCTGCTCGACGCGCTGATCCCCCTCGGCTTCATGATCGTCATGTTGACGTGGTCGGTCGTGCTCTTTGGGATCGACGCTGCGGCCGGCCCGCTACAAGTCGCCTTGATCTTGAGCGCGGTCGTGGCCGGCGCGGTGGCGCACAAGAACGGCCATTCCTGGGAGCGGCTGGGCGAAGAGATCGTCAAGGGCATCTCCCTGGCCATGAGCGCGATCATGATCCTGCTCATGGTCGGCGCGCTCATCGGCGTCTGGAACCTCTCCGGCACCATCGCCACGGTAGTCTACTACGGCATCCAGTACATCAACCCCACCTGGTTCTACTTTGCCGCCGCACTGCTGACCGGTCTCATCGGCCTGGTCACCGGCAGTTCGTGGACGACCGCGGCAACTCTGGGCGTGGCGTTCATCGGCATGGCGAACGCCATCGGCGCGTCGCCGGCCATCACCGCGGGCGCAGTCATTTCCGGCGCCTACTTCGGCGACAAAATGACCCCGCTCTCGGAGACGACCATCCTGACGCCGCAGATCGTGGGCAGCAATGTCTACGCCCACATCCGCAGCATGGCCAAAGCCAGCATCCCCGCCTATTTGCTGGCCCTGCTGCTCTTCTTCCTGATCGGGCAGTTCGGCCAACTGACGCCGCCGCCCATGGACACGGCCGAGGTGCTGGCTGCGCTGGGGAGCGTCTACACCATCACGCTGTGGAACCTGCTCCCCATCGTTGTGCTGATGGTGCTTGCCTTCCGGCGCTACCCGGCCTTTCTGTCGATTCTGATCGGCGCGCTGGCCGGCGCGCTGGTCGCCGTCATCTTTCAGCAGTCGCTGCTGATCGCCTTCGCCAACGACATGAGCCTGAGCGCGCCCTTTGCCGCGGTGAAGAGCATCTGGGTGGCGATGGCCAACGGTTTCATCCTGGCCAGCCCCTACCCGGAGATCAACGAACTCTTTTCCGGCGGCGGCATGAGCAGCATGTTGTTCACCGTCTGGCTGATCCTCGGCGCGATGTCTTTTGGCGCGATGATGGACTACGGCGGCTTCAACCAGCGGCTGATCGCGCCGATCATCCAGCGCGTCAAGTCCGACGGCGCGACGATCGCAACCGTGATGTTGACTTCGATCGGTTTCAACATCGTGGCCGGCGACCAGTACATTGCCATCGTGCTGCCCGCGCGCATGTTCATGCTGACCTTTCGCCAGCGCGGGCTGCACCCGGAAACATTGGCGACGGCCGTGGAGAACTCCGGCACGGTGACTTCGCCGCTGATCCCCTGGAACTCCTGCGGCGCGTACATGTCCGCCGCGCTGGGCGTATCGACCTTTGTCTATTTCCCCTACTGCTTCTTCAACCTCATCAACCCGATTGTGGGGCTGGTGTACGGTTTCGTGGGTGTCAATGTGCAGCATTTGGCCGCGGAGGAGCAGCCCGCCCTCGAGGCGCTGCCCCAGCCGCCGATGATCGATCAACAGAAATGAGGATTTGTCTATGAGAATCGTAGTTGCTCTAGGCGGCAAGCGCGCCGCCATCGGCTCCCTGGCTGAGATTGGGGAGATCGTGGCCGGGACGGCGGGGACGAATGTGGTGGCAGGGTGAGAGGGTGATGGGGTGAGCGGGTGAGGCAGGGGTCTGTGGTTATTTGTTGGCAGATTTGAGGTGTTTTGTGCAGAAGCTATTGTTAGTCCTGACGCTGGTGTTGCTGCTGCTGGCGGCGTGCAGCCCGGTTACTGTTCCTGGCGCGTTCGTCCCAGCGGCGACGCCGACGCCCGACCCTGACATCTACAACCAGACGCCGGACACGACGGTCTACGCGCCG
>JAPKMV010001014.1 GCA_026645635.1 Caldilineaceae bacterium | reverse complement strand
CGGCGTGGCTGGAGTCCACCGCCCAGGCCGTGCTCCAGTTCTGACCGGTGGTGAAGGCTTCGCCCTGGCTGATGGTGTGTTCTTCGTAGACTTCGTGGGTGGTGGTCTGCGCACCGCCCCAGGATTTGCCGTTTGTTGTCGTTTCAGTCAGACGGGGACGGGATATCTGATAGCTGATGTCTTGAAGACCACTTGCTATCAATTGGCCTTGTTGATCAATTGCATACTTAACGCCATCTAGTGAGTTGACGACGCCTTGAAAGTCAAGATTGTTGTTTACCACAACTGATGCCTGAGCACTTGCACTCGCTGAAGCTGTAGCCGAGCTTGTACTGCTGCTGTACGTGTTTATCGGCACCGCCTTTTCCGCATCGTTTTTACCAAAATTATCCTCCCAGCCGCTGTCTGCGATTTTAGTACCCAGATAACCCACTACAGCTCCAACACCAACAACGCCTGCACAGACGAGACTCGCAACACAGGCCGCTACTCCACCTGCCGCGGCCACAGTCCCAATACCAGCAAGAGCACCGCCTGCAATCAGGGTACTGCCGAAAGTCAACTTACCCCAGCCTCCCCACGACGCATTCGCTGTTGTCGAAAGTTGCGACCTTTGTCCAATCGGTCTTTCGACTGCTTGCGATACCTCCTCCCACTCATTCCACGTCACCGTGTTGGCAATGCTCGTACTCTGCCCGCGCGTGACGGCTGTCTCGTAGGAATTGGTCTTCTCGACCATTTCGCCTTGCGAGGTCGTGATGGTCGTCACCCGTTCCACTGTCCACGAGTTGGCTTCCACCGTGACTTCGGGCACGGGGAACGCGGCCACGAACGGGCTGTCCCCCGGCGGTAGCACCCAGTTGGGCATGGTGGCCTTGATGAAATTCCAGTATTCGACCGCCGGGTAGCTGCCATAGCCGCAGTTGGTCGGCGCGCCGGGGCAATAGGTGACGCCGAAGAGTTCCTGACCGTCGTCAAACTTGTCATTGTCGGTGCTTTCGTAGGGGACGCGTGTGCCCACCATGAAGACTTCGGCGTAGTCAGGAATCGTATCGAAATCGCCGTCGTTGCAGACGTTTACGCCACTGCCGTCGCGATTGTTGAAGTTGGGCCAGGCGGCCGGCGGCCCAAAGGGCGCACCGTAGCCCCAGCGCACGTTGCGCGGCTGCGTCACGTCGAGCAGTGTCCGCACTTCCAGCCCGTCACTGTAGCTCTGGGCGTCGCCGTCACTGTTTGGGTTCAGCGGATCGGTGCACCACCAAGTCTCCTCCGTGTCGGTCAACCCATCGCCGTCAGAATCCAACTCCGTCAGCTCGTTTAGCGCCGCGCGCTGCTCACCGACCAACACAGCCATCGCAGCGCGCACGCCGGCCAGCGCTTCCGCCTGTTCGCCGGCGCGGCCGGCTGCCGCGTCCATGCGCTGGCGCGCGGTGGCGGCTTCCTGTATGAGCGGTTGCAGGCTCGGGCTGAGCCATTCCGGTCCCTGCTCTTTGACCAGCGTTTCCAGCGCATCGGCGCCGCGCGGCTGGAAGCCGGCCTTGGCCAGGTATTCGAGCTGGGCGCTATCCACCAGCAGCGTGGCGGTGTCTTCGTCCTGCGCCAGCACGACGATGCCTGGCTGCGCCAGCTTGCGTTCCTGGCTGGGCGTCGCCACGCGCACCTGCACGCGGAAGAGCAGATCCGAGGCGGGCGTGAGCGCCTGCCCTTTGCCCTGGTTGATGAGCGGCAGATAGACCGGGCCATCCTGGGCCAGGGCCAGGGGCGCGTTGCTGAGCAGCAGGCTGAGAATGACCAGCCAGGATGTCAGGCGAAGAACGAAGCGTCGGCGTAACATAGATGATTCCACTGAAAAAACTCTACTTGGCAGTACCCAGAGTTCCCGATAACCG
>JAPKMV010001013.1 GCA_026645635.1 Caldilineaceae bacterium | reverse complement strand
CCGCCGTAGAGCACGTTGGGATTGCCGGCGTTCATGGTAAAGTCGCGCACCAGGGGCGCGGTGGTCACCAGGCTCCAGGTGCGCCCGTCATTGGACGAGCGGTAGAGCCAGCCGTTCTCGGCCAGCGCGTAGAGCGTCGGGCTGAGCCGGTCGCCGACCACGCGGATGATGTCGCGGTTGTTGACCGTCAGTAGGGTGGCCGGCGCATCGACAGGCGACGGCGTCGCCAGTGCGGGCTGAGGCCATACAGCCGGCTGCGGTTCGTCGGCTGGCGGCGCCGTCGGTGCAGGGGTCAGCGCTGCGCCCGCGTCTTCTGCTGCGGGCGTCGGCGTGGCGAGCGGTGAATCTTGTCTGCTGATCAGGGCGCTGTCATCGGCGGCCCACGTCTGCTGCACAAAAGCGGGCGCTGCCACTGCGGCCAGCAAGATGAGCGGCAGCAGGAGCGTGGCGCGAGTTACGTTTATCATTCTGTCCTCCCAGGTTATCGGTGACTCTCGCCAATGATGACGGCAGAATCCTCTCCGGGTAACGCTGGAAAGACTTGCGCGGCTGTGGCGCATGGATCAGGGGCAAAAGAAAAGGCCGAAGACCTGGTCAGGTCTTCGGCCCGTTCCTTACAATCGGCGCCAGTGCGCAGGTTATCCCCGCTACTCGCCGGAAGCGCCGCCGGACATATCGCCGGGGGCATCGCCCGCTGCGTTGTCGGGCGCATCATTGCGCAGATCGTTGGCCGCGTCATTCTCCGCAGGCTTCTTCACCGGCGCCGCCGGGCCTGGCTGACCCGCCGTCATGCCGGCATAGGTGTCATAGGCGGCGGCTGGCGGCGGCATCACCACACGCGGCGGGTAAGGCTGGCCGGTGCGCGCCTTGTAGGCCAACTGCCCCATCAGATGATACTGGTAGAGCGCCGTCAGCAACGTGGCCAACGGAATCGTCACGATCAGGCCGACAAAACAGAGCACCATGCCTGCAATCGAACCGACGGTGCTGATCACCATCGACGCCACGATGAAGGCGACCAGGAACATGATCACATCGCCCAGGCGGACGCGCGTCCACGCCCATACATCGCTCACGCGCAGGCCATCGCTGATCTGTTCGCGTTCGGCAAACTGCACCGTGAAAGCCGGCGTGACCAGATAGAGAAAGATGGCGTAGAGCATCGACAGACAGGCGCCCAGCATGATCACAGATACGCCAAACACGGCGGCTACATCACTGTCGGTGCTGGCCAGAATGCTGCCAAAGATGACTGGCAGCGAGACCAGCACGGCAGGCAAGCTCCAGACCAGGGTGACGATGAAGAGCTTGAAGCCGCGGGTGAGGTCTTCACTCCACTGGTCCCATTCGGGCAGCGGCTTCGGGTCGCCGCGCTGCACATTCTGCATCAGCCGCAGCGAGTAGCCCATGATGATGAAGATGCCCAACACGCCGACGAGCACGACGGTGAGCATGCCGCTGATGAGCGCCACGACGGTGCCCATCGCGATCTTCTCTTTCCAACGTTCATCCTCGGTGATGAAGGTCAAAGCACGGATGAAATCCATAGTTTCCTCTCTTTTGTGTCTGATGGCGCCAACCGCTGGCGCCGCGCTGTTTTCGCTTGTTGTGAGGCTGGTCGGCGCCGGATGCTGCGCCCGTCCACCCGTGATCAGTACGGCATTGCGCTGCAAAGGTTTCAAACCGCCGCACGCTCAAAGTCTGTTTGTAAAGTCACCCACCTCAACGCGGAGGCGCAGAGATGCAGAGAAACGCAGAGAAACTGCCGCAGAATCACACCGAATTTCTTCCCTGCGAACCTCTGCGACTCCGCGTCTGGTATGTTGACACATAGGGAAAAGTGACAGATAAAAGGGCTGTCATTTTCCGGCAAGGAGCGGTGAAGTTCATTC
>JAPKMV010001012.1 GCA_026645635.1 Caldilineaceae bacterium | reverse complement strand
AGAAGGCGCCGCCATCTTTCGTGTCTTTCGCACCTTTCGTGGCTATCGTGTTCCAAACACTTTCGCCCTCAACTTGGAATACGCCCGATCGAACCCTTTGATGCGACCGGCGCCCCCCGATCTGTTATAATTCCAGTAAGTCAAGCAATTTCTGATCCCTTGTTTGTAAAATTCCCTGCGTCCCGTCACCCCAAGGAGGTGCACATCATGCGCATCAGCTTCCTGCCCTTTGCCCTGCCCGATACGAATAGCGAAGAAGTGAACGAAATCCGCAACTCCTTTGACCTGGGTTGGCTCACCACCGGCCCCAAGGTGCGCCGCTTCGAGGCGGAGTTTGCCGCCACGGTCGGCGCCCGCCACGCCATCGCCGTCAACTCCTGCACTGCGGCCATGCACCTGGCCCTGGAAGCCCTGGGGCTGCGCGCCGGCGACGAGGTGATCACCACGCCCTACACCTTTGCCGCCACAGCCGAGGTCGTGCGCTACTTCGACGCCCGCCCGGTGCTGGTAGATGTGGAGCCGCAAACGCTCAACATGGACGTCACAGCGCTGACTGCGGCCATCACCCCGCGCACCCGCGCCGTGATTCCCGTCCACATTGCTGGCCTGCCAGCGGATCTGGACGCCATTCACGCTGTCGCCGCGCGCCACGACCTCACCGTTATCGAAGACGCGGCCCACGCCTTCCCCACCCGCTACAAAGGCCGCATGATCGGCAGCGGGCAGCTTGCAGCGGACAGTGGACAGCCAAACGGCAGCAATCACAATTCGCAATTCACCCTTCACAATTCACAATTTTCAGATCCCCCGCGCCCCTCCTTCACCTGTTTCTCCTTCTACGCCACCAAGACCCTCACTACCGGCGAAGGCGGCATGATCTGCACCGACGACGATGCCTGGGCCGAACGCTGCCGCATCATGGCGCTCCACGGCATCAGCAAAGACGCCTGGAAGCGCTATACTGCCGAAGGCTCCTGGTACTACGAGATCGTGGCGCCTGGGTTCAAATACAACCTGACCGACATCGCCGCCGCCATCGGGCTGGTGCAGTTGCGCAAAGCCGAACGCATGTGGCAGCGCCGCGCCGCCATCGCCGAGCGCTACAACGCAGCGTTTGCCGGCATTCCGGCCTTGCAGCAGCCAACCGACGCGCCGTCAGGCTGCCAACACGCCTGGCATCTCTACATGCTGCGGCTCAACCTGGATCGGCTCACCATCGACCGGGCGCATTTCATCAACGAACTCAAAGCCCGCAATATCGGCGCCAGCGTCCACTTTATTCCCCTGCACCTGCACCCTTACTACCGGGCGACCTACGGCTATCGCCCGGAAGACTTCCCTGTCGCCTACCGCGAATATCAGCGTGAAATCTCGCTGCCCATCTACAGCAAGATGAGCGACCAGGACGTGCAGGACGTGATCGACGCCGTGCTGGACATCGTCGCTCACCACGCCATACACCAGACCGCAGCGCCGCTACTGTCCCAAGCCTATGCCGTACCGGCTCTTTGACCTCCTGATCGCCGGGCCAGCGATCTTGCTGCTTTCCCCGGTGCTCCTGCTCATTGCCCTCATCGTGCGCTGGGATTCACCGGGGCCGGTCTTCCATCGCGGCGTGCGCGTGGGCAAAGACGGCGCGCCCTTTTGCCTCTACAAATTCCGCAGCATGCGTGTGGATGCAGCCAGCACCGGCCCGGCCATTACCGCCCGGGGCGACTCGCGCATCACCCGCAGCGGCGCGTTCTTGCGCCGCACCAAACTGGATGAACTGCCTCAGTTGCTCAACGTCCTGCGGGGAGAGATGAGCCTGGTAGGCCCCCGCCCGGAAGATCCCCGCTACGTCACCCTCTACACCGCCGAGCAGCGCCGCGTGCTGAGCGTGCGCCCAGGCAT
>JAPKMV010001011.1 GCA_026645635.1 Caldilineaceae bacterium | reverse complement strand
AGGCTTCATCAGCCCCAGTGCGCTGCCCTGGCCGGTGAAGCTGGCGGTAGGGATGACGACGGGCGCGGCGCTCCATTGGTATTGGCTGCGCGTGGGGCGCGGGTAGGGGATTGGGGTTGTAGGGTTTTGGGGTTGTGGGGCGAGTAGCGCCCCCAAGACCCTACAACCCCATTACCCCCAAACAAACACATCAAGGCATCAACGAACCAGACCATCCATGAAAACCTACTTCTACGAACGCACCGCCTATCACCTCTCCGACCAGCCTGTGCCGAGCTGTTTCGTGCAGTTGGACGAGCACTTCGACCGCAGTTTCGGCGCGTTCGAGGAGGCGTTCCACCACCGCTGCGTGATCATGGCCGAGAGTCTTTGCGGGCGCATGGCCGACCTGGAGATGTACGCCTTCTTGATCGAGGATGCGCGCAAACGCCACGCGGTGGACGCCCGCGGCGACGACAAGGCCACCATCCTGACGCGCTCGTTTATGGTCGGCTATCTCGGTGCGGGGCGCGCGCTGCTGGATGTGGCCGCGGCCGCGCTCACCGCGCTCTACAACCTGCCGCTCAGCCCGCCGGAGGCCACCTTCGCCAATGGCGATTTCTGGCATCAACTCGTGGCCAATGCGCCCAATGTGCACCGCCGCTATCACCCCCTGCGCCTTTTCATCACCGAGTTTCTGCGCTGGAGCTTCGAGACGGCGCACCGCATCGTGCCGCTGGGGGTGGCGCAGACCTACTTCGGCAAATTTGCGCCGCGTGAACAGCGCTTGCAGATGCTCGACGACGGCCAGACCACGCTGGCGCATCTCGGCGAGTTGTCCGCCCATGCGCGCTGGGTCGATCCGCTGCGTCTTCACGACCGCTGGAAACCGCAGTTTATGACGCTCTGTGAAAAGGTCTGTGTCGATCTGGAAAAACACACAGGATCGGCGCAGACGTGATAGGATGCAGTTATGCCAAAGCCCGACTCGTTGCGCAGAACCAAGCTGCTGACCGCAGCACATGAAGATTACCTGAAGGCCATCTACCGCCTGGGCGGCCAGGGCGAGGCTGTCACCAACTCTGCGTTAGCCGCACATCTGGGCGTGGCGCCGGCTTCCGCCACCAATATGGTGAAAAAACTGGCGGATCTGGGCCTGGTCGAGTATGCCCCCTACCAGGACATCGCGCTGACGCCCGACGGCGAAAAGGTGGCGTTGGAGGTGCTGCGCCATCACCGCCTGCTAGAGCTTTATCTCCACGACAAACTCAACCTGCCCTGGGATCAGGTCCACGACGAAGCCGAGCGGCTGGAGCATGTGATCAGCGAGGCGCTGGAGGATGCCATCTCCACCGCGCTGAACAACCCAACTGTTGACCCTCACGGCGACCCGATTCCCACCAAAGATGGCAAGATCGAGCCGACCGGCGGCATTCCGCTCAGCAGCGCAGCCGTGCAGCAGCCCTATCGGGTGCTGCGCGTGCTGCTCCAAGACGCCGACCGCCTGGTCTACCTGGGCGGCATGGGATTGTATCCCAACGCCACGGTGACGGTGCTCAAGCGCGCGCCTTTTGCCGGCCCGCTGCTGGTGGAAGTCGGCGGCGAGCATCACGCGCTGGCCTACGACCTGGCCGAGGTGCTGATCGTAGCGGAGTAGCCGCGCACACGCGCTATGGAAACGGCACGCCCTGTGTTTCCACATAGAGCGCGTAAACGGACTGGCTGGCGGTGATGAACAAGCGGTTGCGCTTCACGCCGCCAAAACAGAGGTTGGAGACCGCTTCCGGCAGGTGAATTTTGCCGATCAGCGTTCCAGCCGGGTCAAAGATGTGCACGCCATCGTAGCCTTCGCCCGCCCACCCCGCGCTCGACCAGAGATTGCCGTCGACGTCACAGCGGATGCCGTCGGCCACGG
>JAPKMV010001010.1 GCA_026645635.1 Caldilineaceae bacterium | reverse complement strand
GCGCTCGACGATCCCGGCTACTTCGTGTTGCCGCCGTTGCCCAACTCGCTCTTCACGCGCGACTCCTCATGCTGGATCTACAACGGCGTCTCCGTGAACCCGATGTACTGGCCGGCGCGGCGCAAAGAGGCGCTCAACCTGCTGGCGATCTATCGCTATCACCCCATGTTCCAGGGCGCCGGCTTCGACTTCTGGTATCCCGAACTGGGCGATGACGGCCGCTTCCATGCCCAGGATTTCGGCCAGGCGTCACTGGAAGGCGGCGACGTGATGCCCATCGGCAACGGTGCGGTGCTCATCGGCATGAGCGAACGCAGCCAGGCGCGCATGATCGAGCAGATCGCCAAGAACCTCTTTGCCAAAGGCGCGGCGGAGCGGGTCATCGCCGCGGTGATGACCAAGGATCGCGCGCACATGCACCTGGACACCGTCTTCACCTTCCTGGATCGCGACATCGTGACCGCCTACCCCAAGGTCGTGCACCAGATTCGCGCGGTCAGCCTGCGCCCCGGCGCCAAAGCCGGCGACTTCCATGTCACTGTCGAAAAGGATTTCCTGGGCGCGGTGGCCGATGCGCTCAAGCTGAAGAAGCTGACCGTGGTGGAAACGGGCGGCGACAGCTATCAAGCAGAGCGCGAACAGTGGGACGACGCCAACAACACGGTAGCGCTGGAACCTGGCGTGGTGGTATCCTACGAACGGAATACGCACACCATCGCCAAGATGCGCCAGGCCGGCGTCGAGGTGATTGCCATCGCCGGCTTCGAGCTGGGCAAAGGCCGCGGCGGTGGTCACTGCATGACCTGCCCGATTCTGCGCGATGGCATCTGATCGATTACACCGCATACCAGGAGTGACATGACTGCACCAGAATCGCCTGAAAGTCGGCCCACGCTCTTTGCGCGGATGTTCGGCACAACCCGTTATGTCATGACCGTGGCCGTGCTGGCGACCTTTCTGGGCGCCACCGTGCTGCTGATCGACGGCATTCTGCAAATGGCCAAGGCGATCTGGTACGGGATCTTCGGGAATCAGACGGCCACGGTCGATTCTGTTTCACTGCGCGTCGAAGTGATCGAAGCGGTGGACGTGATCCTGGTGGCGACGGTGCTGTTCGTGATCGCCTTTGGCCTCTACCAGCTTTTCGTGGACCCGACACTGCGCTCCACCCTGCCGCCGTGGCTGCGCATTTCGGCCATCGGCAACCTGGAGGTGCGGCTGGGCGGCATGGTCGTCACCGTGTTGAGTATCATCGCCCTGACGCAGGCGCTGGAGTCGCACGGCGGCGGCGCCAACGGGCTTGGCTTCGAAATCGCGGCCGTCATCGCGGCGATCAGCCTGTTTCTCTTTCAGGAGCGGAAACGCCATCCCCCCGACAAAGGTCCTGAGGAATAGCGCGACGCTCACCATGCTCGCTGCGGCGCAGCACTCTGAACTTTTTATTGATTGATGAGGAGACAGCAAATGGCAGAACCAACCACCACCCAGCCTAGCTGGTATTCGATGCCCACAGCGGAGGTCGCCGCCCAGCTCAAGGTCGATCCGGCCAAGGGGCTTAGCGCCAGTGAAGCAGCCCAGCGGCTCCAGCAGTACGGCCCCAACCAACTGGCTGGGAAAAAGAAAGAGTCGGGACTCCAGGCGTTTCTGCGCCAATACAAAGACTTCATGCAGATTCTGCTGCTGGGCGCCGCCATCGTCAATCAGATTTTCACTGGGGAACTGGGCACCACGCTCGTGCTCATCGGCTTGACCGTCTTCAACGCCGCGCTGGGCCGCAGCCAGGAGTCCAAGGCCGAAGCCAGCCTGGCGGCGCTGGAGAAGATGATGAAGAACATCGCCCGGGTGCGGCGCGACGGCCAGGCCATCGAGATCGAGGCCGAGCAACTGGTGCCAGGC
>JAPKMV010000100.1 GCA_026645635.1 Caldilineaceae bacterium | reverse complement strand
CGCGTCGCCGCGCGCATCGTGCGCGCCATCGAACGCCGTGAACGGGAAGTCTATATCACACTGAAAGACCGGCTCTTCGTCCTTGCGGCCACCGCCGCGCCGGGGCTGTTCGAGTGGGCGATGGGGGTGATGAGGGGGAGGAGATTAGGAGATTGAGAGATTAGGAGATTAGGAGATTAGGAGATTGGAGATTGGAGATTGGAGATTGAGAGATTAGGAGATTGGGTTGGACGCCGCCTGTTCAATCTCGCAATCTCTTAATCTCCCAATCTCCCCAATCTCTGATCTCCAATCTCTACTCTCCACCCTCTTCCTCCCCATCCGCCGCAAACGCCATCTCCCACACCCGGTCGGTGACGCGGCGGTAGACTTGCTGTAGGCCGGCAAACGCCTGCTGCCCGTCGGGCGCCGGGTTGAGCGGCCCCAACCGCCGCAGCAGCGCCAGATCCACCGCAGGCAGCGCCAGATGGTGGTGCATGTCTTCCAGCACCTTGCGCCGGCCCCAGAAGTCGCGCACGTGCGCATCCAGCGGATCGCCACTCTCTGCCTCATCGGTGCGGGGCGGCAGGTTTGGCGTGTAGAAGGCGCGCGGCTGGCCGCTGCTTGCGGCCGGGCGGGGCAAAGGACGCGCCGTGTTGTCGGCCGCGGCCGTGTTGCGCCGCTCGTGCAGCGCCGCCAGCACATCCTGCCGGTTGCGCCCGCGCAGCCGCAGCAGCAGCCAGGGATCTTCGGCCAGCATCTCGCCCAGTTGCCGATAGACCGCAGTCACCGGGCGGCAGGGGCGCGGCTCGGCAGGGCAGACGCTGCAGGTGTGGGTGACCACGCCGCCGCGCGGCAGCAACTCCGCACCCGCCTGGGCAAAGACTTGTTCAAGTTCAGGCGGCATCTCGCCGGCCAAAAGCTGTGCAGCAAAGAGCGCCTGGCTGGCCAGTGCAGTGAACACCTGGTCCCACTGCGCGTCACTCAAGACCGGTGCACAGATCGCCACGGTTGCCGCGCCGAGTTCGCGATCCTGCACCTGGGCGTCGATGCGGCCCGGTGCGAGTTCCAGGCGTTTGACGCGCACCCCGCGCAGCGCGTTCGGGTCGCCGTTCGTGTCGATGCCCTGGTCGCGGAGCAGTTGCTGCCAACGCTGCGCCCACTGCGCGCCATTCGTCATCTGTCCTGTCATTGCCCGCTCACTCCACATCCAGCGTCTCACGGCGCAGCATCAACAACTCGCGCAACTGTTCGGTGTCCAGTTCAGTCAGCCAGTTTTCACCGCTGCCGACGATCGAGTCGGCCAGCGCCTGCTTGCTTTCCAGGATGTCGTTGACCCGTTCTTCCAGGGTGCCGGCCACCACAAACTTGTGCACCTGCACGTTGCGCTGCTGACCGATGCGGAAGGCGCGGTCGGTCGCCTGATTCTCCACCGCGGGATTCCACCAGCGATCATAGTGAAACACGTGGTTGGCGCGGGTCAGGTTCAGCCCGGAGCCGCCGGCGCGCAGACTCAACACGAAGATCGCCGGCCCGTCGTCATCCTGGAACGCCTGCACCATCTGGTCGCGCTGGGCGGTGGGTGTCCCGCCGTGCAAAAAGAGCACTTCGGTCTGGAGCCGCTCACGCAGGTGGCGCTGCAAGAGATGGCCCATCTCCACGAACTGGGTGAAGACCAGCGCATGGTCGCCCACAGAGAGCGCTTCCTCCAACATTTCGGTCAACCGTTCCAGCTTGCCGCTGCGCCCCTTGAGCGGCTCCTCCTGCTTGAGGAAGTGCGCCGGATGGTTGCAGACCTGCTTGAGCTTGGTCAGCAGGCTCAGCACCAGGCCGCGGCGTTGGATACCGTCGGCGCGGTCGAGCGCGGCCAGTGCATCGTTGACCGTGGCCTCGTAGAGACCCGCCTGCTCGCGGGTCATCGAGCAGTAGACCACCATCTCGTTCTTTTCCGGCAGGTCAGAGATGACCGTAGGGTCGCTCTTGAGGCGGCGCAGCAGGAACGGCTGGACGAGCCGCCGCAACTCCGCGGCCTGCTGGTCGTCGTTGTAGCGTTCGATGGGCACGGTGAACTGGTGGCGGAAGCGTTCATGGCTGCCCAGGTAGCCGGGGTTGAGAAACTCCAGCACGCTCCACAACTCGGTCAGATGGTTTTCCACCGGTGTGCCGGTCAGTGCGACGCGGTTGCGCGCCTGCAAACGCCGCACGGCCTGCGACTGCTTGGCCGTGGGGTTCTTGATATTCTGCGCCTCGTCCAGGATCAGGTCGCTCCACCGGCACTGCTGCAAGATGTCCATGTCGCGACGTGCGGTGCCGTAGCTGGTGATCACCAGGTCGTAGTGGCGCACCGCGTCCACGAAGGAGCGACCGTCCATGCGGCTGCCGCCATGATGCACGAGGGTGCGCAGGTCGGGCGCAAAGCGCTCCACCTCGCGGCGCCAGTTGGCGACCACGCTCGTCGGGCAGATGAGCAGCGCAGGCAGTCGCGTGGCGCCTTCCTCGGCGCGCGTGTGAAGCAGCATGGCGATGGCCTGGACGGTCTTGCCCAGCCCCATGTCGTCGGCCAGGCAGGCGCCCAGCCCCAGGCGGCGCAGGTAGACGAGCCAGCCCAGGCCGCGGCGCTGATACGGGCGCAGCTCACCGACGAAATCCGCCGGTTCGTCCAATTCCGCCACCACTTTCTGGCTGCGCAAATGGTCGAGCACCTCGCGCAGCCAGCCGTCCACATCGACCGCTTCCAGCGGCAGCGCGCCGTCGGGCGCCGTGTCGGCGCCGGCATCCGCTTCCACCGTCAGGTCGGCGTCGCGGTCGGCGCGTGCAATGTCAAAGGGCGCCGCGTCGTCGTTTCGCTCGAGGTAGGCCTGCGCCATGCGGATCGACTGAAGCAGCGACATGGCGCCGGTCGGGTGGCGGTCGGCCAGGAAACGCTTGGCCGCAGCCACCTGACCGGGATCGAGTTCGATCCACTTGCCGTTGCGCAAAAAGAGCGGCATGTTGAGCGCAGCCAGTTGGTCGAACTCTTCCTGGCTGATGTGCTCCGCGCCCAGCGTCAATTCCCAGGCGTAGCGCACGCGTTCGCCGCCGCGGTTGCGCAGCCCCGGCAGATCGATGGCGCGGGTGTCATCGTCTTCGTTCCAGCGCGCGTCTTCCTCGGCGAAGAGGCGCAGGCGCATACCCAGGCGCGTGCGCTGGCGCGCATTCCACCAGGTGGGCAGCAGCACGCCAAAGCCGTTGCTCTCCAGCAGCGGGCCGCTCTCGCGCAGGAAGCGGTGCGCCTCGCCCGGCGACAGCACCACCCGCTCCGGTCGCGCCGCCTTCAGGCTCCGTTCGATCGGCGGGAAGAGGCGGCTCGCCGCGCCCAGGCCCGCCAGCAGCCGTTCCTGCGGTCGATCCACCCGCCTGGCGCCGATGCGCAGCGCGCCATTGTGGACATTCCACACCTGTTCGGCGGGAATCATCAGCCGCGAGTCGTCGCGCGCCTGGAGATAGAAGCGCAGCGTCCAGTGGGTGCGGGTTTCGTCCAGGTCATTGGCGGCAGTCGCCAGCGCGCCGGTGTAGCCGGCCGATTGTGCGGGCTGGTCCGGCTCCACCAGTTCGAAGGTGATGCGGAAGTTGGCGTCGCTGGTGATGTGGATCTGGTCGATCCAGCTTTGCCAGTCCGCCGAAAGGCGATAGGCGGCCTGCGGCGACAAGGCCAGCAGCCGCTCCGGCGCGTGGAGTTGGTGCACCCACTGGAGGGTCGGTGCGGTGGCCGCGCCGTTGCGCCCGTTGGCTGCCGCGCCGTTGCCCCAGGCGCGCACAGCCGCATCCACTGCCGTCGCCACAAAATGTTCGGTCAGTTGCTGCGGCGAGTCGGCGTCTGCGGCCTGCTCCAGGTTGTACGCACGGCAGACGGTCGGCATGGTCGCGACGAGCGCCTCGAAGCGCCGCTGCATGCGGTCGTCGAGCAGCATGGGCTGCCAAAGCGCGTAGAGCGCCGTCTCGTCGGCCATGCGCAGCGTGGGCACGTAATGCTGGCCGATGAGCACTTCCAGGGCGAATTTGGCGGCGTTGCTCCAGTAGTAGAGGTCGTTGCCAATCCGCAGGCGTTCGGCGCCGCCAGCGACAAAGGTGTGCGGTGCGTGTTGGCGCAGCCGGCTGAGAAACATCATCGCGGGCAGCGGGTCCATGCTGAGACCGGTCACCTGCCAGCAGGCGAGTTTCGGCTCCTCCTGCGTCGCGGCCCAGGGGCGCGCGCCGGTCTGCACAACGCTGCGCCGCGCCAGCGGCATACCGGCGACGCTGGGCAGCCAGACCGTCGCGTTGGCGGGCGACATGTCCTCTGTCGGCAGATGCAGCGCTTGTTCGGCCAGCAGCATCCGCAACTGGTTGATCGGCAACTGGCCGGGGTGCGAAGGCGTTTTCGGCCCACGCAGCCGCGCCGCGCCGGTCAAGCTGGATGCGGTTGTCGAGCTGAGGGCGTCGGTCTGGAATGCAAGCGTTTCCGCCCAAAAAAAGAGTGTACCGTCAGCAACAGGCCCCTGAAATTGGAGCCAGGACGCGTGCAAGGTCAAAGCCATAAAGGGTATTGTAGCGCGATTTTCGGATAGAGAACAAATTTTCGACGTGCAATTGACGCTGCGGTTGTGGCGGGCGGGTCAGCGGCGGCGGGTGACGACGAGCACCACGCTGCCGCCGAGCAGCAGCAGACCCGCCGCGCCGATCCAGAGCGCGGCCGGATCGCCGAGGAGCGGGCGTTCGACGCCGTCGATGCGAAGCGGAGACACTTGATATGGCTCGATGGTGACGCTCGGCAGCGGCGCCGGCACCACCTGTTGGATGCGCCGCGGGATCGGCGTCGCCAGGGGTGATTGGTTGAAAGGCGCGGGCGCGGCGGCCTGTGCGGCGCTGAACGTAAGCGCCAGCCACAGCCCGACCGCCACACTCAACCACAGCCTGCGGTGCAATTGCGCTTTCACGATCCGGTCACGGCGCCTTGCTCTGTTTTTCTTTTGAGGTCGATTTTGCATGCGGCCCCGCGCCGTTGACATGGGCGGCCGGCGCCGCCAGGACGCGCTGCTCCAGGACCTCCACTTCGTGTTCGAAGGCGCGGATCAGCGCTGTCGGGTCCTTGACAAGCTGCTCGTCCACCATCAGCCCTACCATCACCTCGCCGTTGTAGCTGATGATGCTGATGCCCAGCCCGATCTCCCCCGACTGCGGCACCCAGAACATGAGGCTTTTGAGCGGTGTGCCCGCAAAATAAAGCTGCTGACGCGGGCCGGGCACGTTGGTGAAGACCATCGACGCTTTGGTGGAGAACCAGGTCGTCACCTGCCGGGCGATGTCCAGGGGCAGGCTGCCGACAAGACCGAGAATCTGGTAGACGATGAACGGCTCCGGCGAGTTTTTCAGCACGTCCATGTGATGCTTCGTCGCGGTCAGGCGGTCGATGGGGTCGGCGAGGCTGACGGGCAGCGACAGGTAGACCAGCGCGAACTGGTTGCCCAACTCGATCTTGGCGGTTTCCGGGCGCAGATTGACCGGCACCATGGCGGTGATGTCGCCCAGCGTGGGATCGTTGCGCTCCGCAACCATGTACTCGCGCAGCGCGCCGGCCATCGCCGAAACCAGCACGTCGTTGATGGTGGCGTCCAACCCCTTGCCCACGGCTTTGATGCGCGCCAGATCGAGCGGGTTCGACCACACGACGCGCTTGATCGCGCCAAGTTCACCCTTGTAGACCGAGGGGCGGTCCGGCGGCAGAATCAGCAGCTTGGTGAGGATGGCCGCACTGGCAGCCGAGAGCATCCCGGCCGATTGGAGTATCTCCACCGGCCGCCGCGGGTTCTCGATGGTCTGGATCGCCTCGTTGAGCGCGGTCTGGGCGAAGTGCTCGGACATGCGCACGGTGCGGCGCGCCAGGCTCAGCATGTCGCCGAGCATTGTGTGTTCGCGCCGGGTGCGGGGCGGTTCGGCCAGCAGCACCTGCATCGATTCTTCCGGCGTGGCGCCGGTCATGCTCAGCAGCACGCGGATCAGCGCGATGCCGTCGGCGATGCAGTGGTGCAGCCGCGAGAGGATGGCGCAGCCGCCGTCCACATTCTCCAGCAGCATGTAGCGCCACAACGGTTTGCGCCGATCCAGCGGCTCGTTGATGATCGCGCTTACCACCGTCTGCAAGGTGGCCATGTCACCCGGCTCCGGCAGCGCATAGCGGCGCACATGCGCCCGGATGTCGAAATGGGGATCGTCTTCCCAAAAGAGCCGTCCGCCGGGGCCGACGGCAATGCGCTGGCGGAAGCGGTCGTAGCGGGCGACGAACCGTTCTTCGAGAATCGTCTTCAGGTTCTCGAAGTCCAGCTTTTCCTCAAAAATCATCACGCCGTTGATCACCATCAGATTGGTGGCGCTGTCCATCTCCAACCAGGCTTTATCGACATTGGACATTGGGACGCGTCTGGGACGGGTCATGGCAAACTCCTTCGCAAGCGGTTAATCTGTTGCGGCAAGTATAATGCATGAGAATGCAACTTACAATCACATAAATTGACCGCGGCGTCAGCAGAGATTACAATCTGACGACGTGCTGTGCGCCGTGGTTCGTGTCTTGTGGACACGCTGCCCGGAGTGCGGCCAAGTGTATCCGCTGTCGGGCGAATTCTGGCCGGAGCATCGGCCAACCAAGAAGGGTGTCTTATGCTGAAGTCGCATACTTGTGGCGAACTTGATCTTGCGCATGTTGGCGAACGTGTGACGCTGGCCGGCTGGGTGAACCGGCGTCGCGACCATGGTGGGCTGATCTTCATCGATCTGCGCGACCGCTTCGGCGTGACCCAGGTCACCATCAATTCGGATCAGGCGCCCGACGCACACGCCAACGCCAGCCAGGCGCGCAGCGAATATGTCATTCAGGTGCAGGGTGTCGTTGCGGCGCGGCCCGAAGGTCTGCGCAACCCGAACCTTTCCACCGGCGACATCGAAGTGCACGCCGACCAGGTGACGATCCTGAACGCGGCCAAGAATCCGCCCTTCTACATCAGCGGCGCGGCCGACGAAGTGGATGAGACGCTGCGCCTCCAGTATCGCTATCTCGACATCCGCCGCCCGCGCATGGCGCAGAATCTTGCGCTGCGCCACCGCATGGTGCGCTTCATCCGCGAGTATCTCTCGGATCGCGACTTCCTGGAGATCGAGACGCCGATCCTGCTCAAGAGCACGCCGGAGGGCGCGCGCGACTTTATCGTGCCCAGCCGCCTGCAGTCGGGCAAGTTCTACGCGCTGCCGCAAAGCCCGCAGCAGCTCAAGCAGTTGCTCATGGTCGCGGGCATCGAGCGCTACTTCCAGATTGCGCGCTGCTTCCGCGACGAAGATCTGCGCGCCGACCGCCAGCCCGAATTCACCCAACTCGACCTGGAGATGAGCTTTGTCGACGCCGCGGACATCCGCGCGCTGATCGAGGGGATGTTGATCGCGCTGACCGGCGCGGAGAACAGCCGCAAGCAGATCAAGGAGATTCCGTTTCCGATCATCGAGTACGCCGAGGCGATGGAGAAATATGGCGTCGACCGGCCCGATCTGCGCTTTGGCCAGCAGTTGTTCAATGTCACCGATGCGCTGCGCGGCTCGCAGTTCGCCGTCTTTCAGAACGCGGTGACCGGCGGCGGCGAGATCAAGGGTGTTGTCTATCCCGGCGGCGCCAACCTCACCCGCCGCGAGATCGACGAACTGACCGATTTTGTCAAGCACTATGGCGCCAAAGGTCTGGTTTGGATCGGGCTGGCGGGCGCACCGGACGCAGAGGGCAACTTCACCGGCGACGCGCTGCGCAGCCAGGTGACCAAGTTCCTCAGCGCCGAGGAACTCCGCACCATCGTCGCCGCCAGCGGCGCGGCTGTAGGCGACTTGATCCTAATCGTCGCCGACAAGCCGGGCGTGGTTGCCCAGGCGTTGAGCAATCTGCGCCTGGAGATCGGCAAGCGCGCCAACCTGATCGACCCGAATCTGCTGGCCTACTGTTGGGTGGTGGACTTCCCGCTGTTGGAATACAACGAGGACGACCAGCGCTGGTATGCCGTGCATCATCCGTTCACCAGCGCCCGCGACGAGGACTGGGATAAGCTGGAGAGCGACCCCGGCAATGTGCTGGCCAAAGCCTACGATGTGGTGTTGAATGGCTGGGAGGTGGGCGGCGGCAGCATCCGCATCCACCGCAGCGACCGGCAGGATCGGCTCTTTGCCCGGTTGGGGATGTCGCCTACCGAGACGGAGGAGCAGTTCGGCCATCTGCTCGAAGCGTTCCAGTATGGCGCGCCGCCCCACGGCGGCATCGCCCTGGGCATCGACCGTCTGGTGGCGCTCTTCGCGGAGGCGACCAGCATCCGCGACGTGATCGCCTTCCCCAAGACCGCGGCCGGCACCGACCTGATGCTCGATTCGCCCTGCTCCGTCACCGAAGCGCAGTTGGCGGAATTGCACATCGCCGTCCGCGAAGAAAAGAAATGAGAGGGTGAGAGGGTGAGGGGGTGAAACTGATCACCCCCTCACCCCCTCACCCCCTCACCCTCTCACCCTTACCCCCTCGCCTGCCATTTCACCCGTATTTGCACATCCAATCACCTCTTGGTATACTGCACTTGACTCTGCGGGACACGTGATTGCGTCGGCACACGGGGCGAGCCAACACTTTACGAACGGGAGCTGAGCAACGTGGCGTGGATGTGTTAGCCTTTGCGGGCAAGACGGAAGCGCCCAGCCGGCACCCACCTGCTTATGCAGGTTCGTACCCACTGACCACACGATCTTGCGGAGTCATAGACCACCACCGCTGCCGCGTTTTGGGGCGGCGGTTTTTTATTTGTGCGCTGCCAGTAGACCATGATTATGTCAACTTCTTTGACGGTGCGGCGGCGACTGTGATATGATGACGCCCGTTGGATTGATTGGCT
>JAPKMV010001009.1 GCA_026645635.1 Caldilineaceae bacterium | reverse complement strand
TCTCTTCGATGCCCAGGCAGAGCCGCACCAACTCGTCGCGGATGCCCAGGCTCTCCCGTTCTTCCGGTGGCACATTGGCATAGCCCATGATGGCCAGCGGGCTGACCATCGACTCGACGCCGCCCAGACTCGGCCCGATGGTGGGGATGCGCAGCGCGTCGATGAAACGATAGGCGCGTGCAGCGTCGCCGTCGATCTCAAAACTGACGACACCGCCAAAGCCGCACATCGTCGCCGCAGCGATGGCGTGGTCGGGGTGGCTGGCCAGCCCCGGATACCAGACGCGGCGTACGTTGGGCTGACTTTCCAGAAAGCGCGCCACGGCCAGGCCGCTGGCGTTCTGTCGCGCCACCCGCAGCGCCAGCGTCTTCATGCCGCGCAAGATCAGATACGCGGTCTGCGGCGCGACGATGTTGCCCAGCAGCGCCTGCAGGCTGCGCATCGGCGTGACTGCGCTGCCGTTGCCGACCACCGCGCCGGCCATCAAGTCGTTGTGCCCGCCCAGATACTTGGTCACGCTGTGCACCACCAGATCGATGCCGTATTCCAGCGGGCGCACATTGCAGGGCGTGGCAAAGGTCGTGTCCACCACCGTGGTGACGCCGTGCTCCCGTCCGATGGCCGCCAACTGGGCAAAGTCGATGCAGCGCATAAATGGGTTGGTGGGCGATTCGGCCAGGATCAGCTTCGTGGTCGGGCGGATCGCGGCAGCGATGGCTGCGTAGTCGCCTGGCGGGACCAGCGTGCACTCGACGCCGAAGCGGCTGAGGTAGTCGCGGCTGAAAGTCAGCGTGCTGTGGTAGCAGTTGTCGGCCAGGATGAAGTGCTGGCCACTGCGCAGGAGCGCCAACAGCACCGTGGTCACTGCGGCCATGCCGGAGCTGACGAGCAGCGCATCGGCGCCGTGCTCCAGCGCGGCGAGCTTGGCCTCGACGGCGCGCACCGTGGGGTTGCCATAGCGGCCATATTCCTCGCGTTCCGGCTCATCCCAGAACATGTGCTCTTCGCTGTATGCGACCAGGGCCTCGGTGTCGGCGAAGGTGTAGACCGCAGTCTGGACAATGGGAACGGTGAGGCTGTGGTGGGCGCGGAAACGTTTTTCCCCGGCGTGGACGGCCTCAGTGGAAGTGGCGCCGCGGGCGCCGGATGCGTGGTTACTGTCATTCATACGTAAAGGTAAGCATAGCAGAGCGCAGAAACGCCCGCAAATCACCAGCCAATCTCCAATCTCTAATCTCTCAATCTCATACACGGCAAGAGATTAGGAGAAAAGGAGATTGAGAGATTGGAGATTGAGAGATTGGATGAGCCGGAACAAGTTTGACCGTGCGATTGCGCTAAGCTATTTTGCTGGGGTGTGCTATAATCGGCGCGCATACCGTCATAGGCTGTAACACCAACTGGGCAGCAGAGCGCCCAATGCAACACAGAGACAACCGCAGTATCTTCCCAGTCACCTGGGGAGCGCCAACCGTAGGGAACGATCTATCGTGCCCCTACCATGGAATATTGAGACGAAGATGCCAACCGCACGAAGAAAAAGGGGGACGCCAACATGACAAGAGCCTCACTGCAGGGCAGCATACCCTCTGCACAGGCTGCCGTAGCGACGCCCGCTGTCGAACTGCCCAACGACGAACTGTTGCGCATGTATCGCCAGATGGTGTTGATCCGGCGGGTGGAAGAGTCGCTGCTCGAACTGGCCGAATCCGGCAAGATCGGCGGCGCCATGCACACGGCCATTGGCCACGAAGCGGCGGCCGTGGGGACAGCCGCCGCGCTCCAGCCCGATGACTACCTGACCTGCACCTACCGCGGGCACCATCATTCCCTGGCCCGGGGCATGGACCCGACCCGCGCCATCTGCGAGGTGCTGGGCAAAGAGCCGGGCTTCGCCAAGGGCAAG
>JAPKMV010001008.1 GCA_026645635.1 Caldilineaceae bacterium | reverse complement strand
CTCGCAGAGGAAAAACAGAGGAGTTCTCCATGCGTGTTCTCTGCGTTTCTCTGCATCTCTGCGCCTTTGCGTCAAAGTGGGGTGACTTTACAAACAGGCTCTGAGAATCGCTTACGCAAAGATGCAAAGGGTTCTCATCGCTTGTGGCGCCGCCACGGCATGAGGCCCGCTTTGAAACACCGATTATTGGAAGAACCTTATGGCAACATCAACATCCAGCGCCGCCACACAGCCTGACCTGAGCGGCAAGATCGCCCTGGTGACAGGCGCCACCGCGGGGATTGGCTTGATCACGGCGGAGGCCCTGGCCAAGATGGGCGCGACTGTGGTCATCGTCAGCCGCAGCGAAGAGAAATGCCGCAACGTCGTCGCCCAGATCCAGGCCAACACCCGCAACGCCCGCGTCGAGTACATCGCCGGCGACCTGTCGGCGATGGCGCAGGTGCGGGCCGTGGCCGCAGAATTTCTGCGCCGCTACGACCGGCTGCACATCCTGGTCAACAACGCGGGGGCGTTCATCAACGACCGTCAGGTCAGCGCCGACGGCTATGAGATGACCTTCGCCCTCAACCACCTGAACTACTTTTATCTGACACAGTTGCTGCAGGATACGCTGATCGCCAGCGCGCCGGCGCGCATCGTCAATGTTTCTTCCGACGCGCACCGCGGCGGCAAGATGAACTTCGACGACCTGATGTCGGAAAAGAGCTACAGCGGTTTCAGCGTCTACAGCATGACCAAACTGGCCAACGTGCTTTTCACCAACGAACTGGCGCAGCGGCTGGAGGGCACGGGCGTGACCGCCAATTCGCTCCATCCCGGCTTTGTGGCCACCAACTTCGGCAAGAACAACGGCGGCATCGTCGGCTTCTTCATGCCGGTGGTGCAGATGTTCGCCCTCAGCCCGGAGAAGGGTGCGGAGACCAGCATCCACCTGGCCGCCTCACCCGACGTCGAAGGCGTCACCGGCAAGTATTTCACCAAGAAGATGCCGGTGCAGCCGGCCAAAGCTGCGTTGGACACAATCGCACAGCGCCGGTTGTGGGAAGTCAGCGAAAAGCTGATCGCCCAGACCGAGGCGGTCAGCGCCTGAGCAACTGTTTGTAAAGACACGTAATTTGACGCGGAGGCGCGGAGACGCAGAGGAACGCAGAGAAAACATTTTTGAGATTTCTGCCTTTTTCTGCGAACCTCCGCGCCTCTGCCTCAAAGTAATCTTCGAGCAGGCATAGGGTGCGTTTCCGTCATCCTCTCCCCCCTCACCTTGTTGAGCTTAGTTCCCCTCACGCGCCGTCCTGCATGGTGTAGCCAGGCGCGAGGCGCACATACTTCTCCCACAGGCCGTGGGTGATGGCGTCACTGTCGGCCACAACGCCTTGTGCGGCGAAGTAGTCGCACACCCGCCGCACATCCCGCTCGAAGATACGAAAAGCGTTGTGATTGCTCTCGCTCATCGTCACCTGCGGGAAATCGATCAGCGTCACCTTCCCCTGCCAGCAGAGAATGTTGTACGCCGACAGGTCGCCGTGGATCATGCGATGGCTGAGCATCAGCTCGATGTTGCGCAAGACCTCGGCGAAGTGGCGTGAAGCATCGTGCTGCTCCAGGCTGACACCGCTGAGCGCCGGCGCCGGGCGGTGGCGGTCGCCGATGTACTCCATGAGAATGGCGTTCTCGCTGGTCGAGATCGGCCGCGGCACGGCTGCGCCCAGCTTGTGCAGCCGCTGCAAGGTGATGAATTCATGCATCAGCCAGGAGACGTGCTTCAACTCCGCGCCAAAGCTCGTGTTGTTGTTGATCGCGCGCATTTCCCGGTTGTTGCGGTTCTTGATCGTGATGCCCAGGCTGTTCACCAGTTCGCGCCCTTCGCGGTAGGTGACGTCATTGCGCAGGTTGCGGAACTGGCG
>JAPKMV010001007.1 GCA_026645635.1 Caldilineaceae bacterium | reverse complement strand
CAGCACTTCACTGCGGACATAGGCGCCCACATTGCGTTCGAGCCGGCTCAGAAAGCGGCGCGCCTGTGTGCGGCGCAGGGGCGTGAACAGCGAGAGCCAGAGCCGCTCGAAACGGGTGCTGTCCATGCTCCAGTAGATGGCGATGACCAGCCCCAGCGCCAGTTCCCCTGTCATGCCGAGCAGACGCTGCGCGCCCGCCATGATGCTGTCGGCGACGCCGGTCTCTGGGTTGGCGACGATCATCGCGGCGACGCTGTCGGTCGTCGGCAGCCTGCCTACAAACACGGCCCTGCGTTCATCGGTCATCTGCGCCAACTGCTGCTCGATGGTGCTGTAGCGGCTCAACAGTTCCTGGACGAAGGGATCGATTTCGCGGGTCAGCGGCGTCACCACCAAGGCTGCGATGGCGACGAAACTGAGCAGCGTTGCACCGTAGAGCAGCAGGACGGCCAGCCAGCGCGGCGCGCCGCGCGCCGTCAAGACGTCGACTGGCTGCTCCAGCGCGGTCGCGATGATCAAGGCTACCAGAAAGATGAAGACGACATTCTGCAGCCGCCAGACGATGACGAGGAAGGTCAGCACCAGGAGCACAATCGCGGTGAGCAGGGCAAACTGTTTCATGCGCGGGCCTCCTGGTTGGTCAGATGAGCGTCGAGGCGGTGGGCCAGCGCCTCCAACTCGTCGAGCATCAGTTCCGCCTTGTAGTCGTGGCGCTCGTCGTAGGTGCGGGCGATCTTGCGCGCGTCCCGCGCCACTTCCTGCGTCTGGTGTTGGAGCAGCGCAAGCCGGTGACGCTGCGCCTGTGCCGTGGACGCCGTCTGCGCCGCCGGTTCGCGCGTGGGGGCATCGAAGACGAGACGAGAAAAGAGGATTTGCAGCACCGCCGCCAGCGGCACGGCCAGCAGTGCGCCGGCAAAGCCAAAGAGCGCGCCAAAGGCCGCAATCGCCAGCATCGACACGATGGCGTTGACGCCCACCGCCTTGTCCATGACGCGCGGCACCATCAAGTTGCTCTCCACCACCTGGATCGCGATGACCGCGCCGATCACCCAGGGCACCTTGTCTGGCGCAGCGGAGGCCGCCATCAACACCGCTGGAATCGCCCCCAGCACCGGCCCCACCACCGGCACCGCCTCAAAGATCGCCATCAACAGCCCCAGCAGCAGCGCGTTGGGCACGCCGATGACAAAGAACGCCACCGCCGACATCACGCCGATGCTGGAGCAGAGCACGAGCTGGCCGCGGAAGTAGCCGTTGATCTTGCCCTGAATTTCCGCGATCACGGTGCGAATCTCCTCGCGGCGGTCGATCGGCGCGCGCAGCAGGAGGCGGCGGATGATCGACTCGCCTTCCAGTGACCAGAAGTAGGCCATCACGAAGACCGACACAAACGCGAAGCCAGCGCCGATGGCCGTCATCGGCAATGCCCAGGGATCGACTTCCTCAGCCGCGTCGCCGTCGGGCATCAGCGCGGCCAACTGCGGCAGCGACAACGTCGGCGGCAGCACCCGGCCCACACCGCGCACCAGGCCCACGGGCTGCGTCAGCAGTTCGATGCGCATGGCGCTGTAGGCATCGGGAAGCTGGCCCAGCAGCGTGCGCGCCTGCGCCACAGTGGGCGGCACGATGGTCCAGACCAGCAGCAGCAGCACCAGCGCCAACAGGCTGTAGATGACGATCATGCCCACCTCGCGGCGCACGCCGCGCTGTTTCAGCCAGGCGACCGCCGGGTCGAGCGCAACCTTGAGGGAAAAGGCGATGAAGAACAGAAACACCACCATGTAGAAACGGTAGAGCAGGGCAAACAGAATGACGACACCCAGCACGGTCAAGGTCGCCAGCAAAATGCGCCGCGCACTCCATTCAGTCTGGGGCGGGTCGCTTGGGTTGACAGGCATGTCACCACCTCC
>JAPKMV010001006.1 GCA_026645635.1 Caldilineaceae bacterium | reverse complement strand
GATCGTCGTTGCGCCGACGATGACGTCCAGGCTGTCATCCGCCTGCACCAAGGCCCAGCGTCCGTTCCACATCAGGTCAGCGGCAAAGTAGCCCACGGCATCCGTGCGGGAGCGGGCTTCGCCCCGCGTTGCTCCGCCTCGCCGCAATACCAAATGCACATCCTGATTGGCTGCAACAAAACCCGTCACCCTGCCAAACGTGATGTTGAAGGTGATGACGGGGGAGGCGGTGATGGCCAGCGGGGCGCGCAGCGGCGCTGTTTCTCCGACGAATGCAGGGGCAAGCGCGCCGGACGACCACGCGTCATACGGGGTGCGCAGCCGGGCGCCGAGCAGCTGGTCCTCACCCTGGAATCTCTCTCTCAGCCACTGCTCCTCCGCTGCCACACCAGGTGGCGTGCTGCGGTCAACACGCGCTGGGGCGCGGGCTGGCGGTGGCGGCGGCGGTGGCGGCGGTGGTGGCTGGACACCTGGGACGGGCAGGATGGTCCCAGTGGTTTCCCCCGCAGGGGCGGCAGCTTGCGCCTGGGCGTCTGTCTGCATGATGCAGACCCACAACAGCCCGGCCAGCAAGAACAGTGCCAACAACAAGTGACGGCGAAAACAGGTGGACACGTTACCAACGGATCGCATGGACATGACTCCTCTTTTGGGTTAAGGGACTCGGTATCCTGGAAGCTGCCGTCAAGCAGGTTGCACGGTGCACCGCAGGCAGGAAACGTGGCTGTCGATCTCCGCAGAGCTGGCCTCCTGCCGAAGGGATCGTTGGCGCGGGGTGGCGGCATGGATATGCAAAAGCATAATCCCTGTTTGTTGCTAAGATGTTCCCATGTCAGGGTTAAGAAAAGCTCGCGAAACATCGCGTTTGGTAAGCAGAATCTGGCCTATGGTTTCTTGCTGCGATTGGCAATGAACCCGTAGAGGTAGGCGAACAGCGAATAGGAAATGGTGTAGAACAGGAACGAGAACGCGTAGGCCAGCGGCGCGTTGATGCCCAGCGCCTGGCGGAAATCTGAGAAGAAGACTCCCACTGGCACGAAGATGGCAAGAAAGGCAAGGGTGTAGACGATCTTGTAGTTGGTGGGCAGGGTCACGGTTTCCGCTTGAGCCTTCTTGAGTTCCGCCACGTCCTGGATGAGATCAACTACGTAGGCTGTGAAAGTTTCGATGGAGGTTTTCAATTCCCCGATGCTGGTTTGGTTGCGCCTGAACTGGTCGTCGAGCACCGCGCGCAGCAGCTTGATGGTCTGGTGGTCCTGGTCGATCCTGGCGTCGTCGATTTGCGAGAAGATGCGGTACGGGGACGGGCCGGCGCCGCTGGGCCTGGCGCGTTCGTAGGCGTCCTCGACGGAGTAGCCCTGGGCGATGGCCTCGGCCAGCAGCCGGCTGGTTGCGTACGCTTGCGTGTCTGTCACCTGGCCGATGGTGCAGATCACGGTGGCGTTGGTTTCGTGGTGGATGGCGAGGGCGATGTATTCGGACTCGCAGGTGTTGAGGATCAGGTAGCGGATGTTGGCCGATTTCACGTAGCGGCAGAGTTCTGCGATGGTGATGTAGCCGTCGGAGAGGGAGAGGCCGGTCAGGTTGCCGTGGCCGATGAAGAAGAGGATGTCGATGGCCTGCCGGCGTGCGATCCGGTTGGAGATGGCGTCGGCGACGAGCATGGGCGTCACGCGCCCACTGATGGTTTGCGCGCCGAGCGCCTCTTGAATGTGCCGCGCTTCGTCAGGAAGGCGGAGCAGGTCGGATTCTGGTGCGATCAGAAGGGTGTTCATGCAACTTTCTCTTTTGGTTGAGCGGGGGACGCTGGCAGGGGATGGGGGTGTGGTGGGATGAGGTGGGTTTCACCTTTGCATCCTTATTGAGCGGTCGTGTTGTACGGGCTGATGGCGCCTAGCTTGCTGCGTTTGCCGTGGCGC
>JAPKMV010001005.1 GCA_026645635.1 Caldilineaceae bacterium | reverse complement strand
GACGCCCTCGCTGCCGCCACGCGCACCGGGGCCGGCACCGCCGCCGGCAGCGCCGCCGCTGGCGGCACCGCCGTCGCTGCCATCGCCCGCGGCCTGCGCCTTGTACATGGCCTCGCCGAGCTTCATCGCGGTCTGGGCCAGCGCATCGGTCTTGCTGCGGATCAGGTCCGCATCCTCGCTGTCGAGGACACCCTTCAGCTCCGCGATCGCACCCTCGATGGCCGACTTGTCGCCGGCCGAGACCTTATCGCCGTAGTCCTTCAGGCTCTTCTCGGTCGAGTAGATGAGGCTGTCGGCGTGGTTCCTGGCCTCGATGGCGGCCTTGCGCTTCTTGTCCTCCTCGGCGTGCTCCTGCGCCTCCTGCACCATCTTGTTGATCTCGGCCTCCGAGAGCCCGCCCGAGGCCTGGATGCGGATCTGCTGCTCTTTTCCTGTGGCCTTGTCCTTGGCCGAGACGTTGACGATGCCGTTGGCGTCGATGTCGAACGTCACCTCGATCTGCGGCACGCCGCGCGGGGCCGGCGGAATGCCGACGAGATCGAACTGGCCCAGGAGCTTGTTCTGGGCGGCCAGCTCGCGCTCGCCCTGGAAGACCCGGATCGTCACCGCCGACTGGTTGTCCTCGGCCGTCGAGAAGACCTGGCTCTTCTTGGTCGGGATCGTCGTGTTGCGGTCGATGATCCGGGTGAACACGCCGCCCAGCGTCTCGATGCCGAGCGAGAGCGGGGTCACGTCGAGGAGGAGGACGTCCTTCACCTCGCCGGCCAGCACCGCACCCTGGATCGCGGCCCCGATCGCCACGACCTCGTCCGGGTTGACACCCTTGTGCGGCTCCTTGCCGAAGAACTGCTTCACCGTCTCGACGACCTTCGGCATGCGGGTCATGCCGCCGACGAGGATCACCTCGTTGATGTCGCCGGCCTTGAGGCCCGCATCGGCCAGCGCCTTCCGGCAGGGCTCGACCGTCTTCTGGATCAGATCGTCGACCAGCTGCTCGAGCTTGGCGCGCGTGATCTTCATCGTCAGATGCTTGGGACCGGTGGCGTCCGCCGTGATGAACGGCAGGTTGACCTCGGTCTGCATCGTGCTCGACAGCTCGATCTTCGCCTTCTCGGCCGCCTCCTTCAGACGCTGCAGCGCCAGCTTGTCGTTCCTGAGGTCGATCCGGTGCTCCTTCTTGAACTCGTCGGCCATGTAGTCGATGAGCCGCTTGTCGAAGTCCTCACCACCCAGGAAGGTGTCGCCGTTGGTCGACTTCACCTCGAACACGCCGTCGCCGATCTCGAGGATCGAGATGTCGAAGGTGCCGCCGCCGAGATCGTAGACCGCGATGGTCTGGTTTGCCCCCTTGCCGTAGGCGAGAGCGGCCGCGGTCGGCTCGTTGATGATGCGCACGACGTCGAGGCCCGCGATCCGGCCCGCGTCCTTGGTCGCCTGCCGCTGGCTGTCGTTGAAGTAGGCCGGCACGGTGATGACCGCCTTCTCGACCGGCATGCCGAGATAGCGCTCCGCCGTCTGCTTCATCTTTTTGAGGACTTCGGCCGAGATCTGCGAAGGCGCCTTCTTCTCGCCCCGGGTCTGCACCCAGGCGTCGCCGTTGTCGGCGCGGACGATCTTGTAAGGAACCATGTCGACGTCCTTGCGGACGACAGGGTCCTCAAAGCGCCGGCCGATCAGGCGCTTGACGGCGAAGAGCGTGTTCTCCGGGTTGGTCACCGCCTGCCGTTTCGCCGGCATGCCGACCAGCACCTCACCGTCCTCGGTGAAGGCCACCATCGACGGCGTGGTCCGCATGCCCTCCTCGTTCTCGATCACGCGGGTGTTCTTGCCCTCCATGATCGCGACGCAGCTGTTCGTGGTACCCAGGTCGATACCAATAATCTTGCTCATTCCAACCTCTCGCGCGTTACGCGAAAAAGACCAG
>JAPKMV010001004.1 GCA_026645635.1 Caldilineaceae bacterium | reverse complement strand
TCACCGCGTCGCTCTTCTACCGGCTGATCCGCAGCATCGCCGACGTGGAGATTCCCCTGGACGCCGGCGACTTCCGGCTGATGGACCGGCGAGTGGTGCTGGCGATGCGCCAACTGCGCGAGCGCAACCGCTTCATGCGCGGGTTGAGCAGTTGGGTCGGCTTCAAGCAGGTTGCGGTGGAGTATGAGCGCGCCGCGCGCTATGCCGGCGAGACGAAATATCCCTTGCGCAAGATGCTGCGGCTGGCCAACAACGCCATCACCAGCTTCAGCCACGTGCCCTTGCAGTTGGCCACCTACACCGGCTTTGCGTTGGCCGTCGTCAGCCTGGTCGGCATCCTGGTTGCGATCGTTGCCCGTCTCTCCGGCATCAGCGCCTTCTCCGGGCAGGCCACGACGCTGGTGAGCGTGCTCTTTCTGGGCGGCATCCAGTTGATCTTCCTGGGCATCATCGGCGAATACCTGGGGCGCATCTACGACGAGGTCAAGAACCGTCCGCTCTACATCATCGCCGACGCAGTGGGCTTTCAGCAGCCGGTGCTGGAGGTGGCGTCAGACCGCATCGCGCCGCCGCTGGTGGCTGCCCAGGCCCGCGATACGAGCGCGCCCGGCTGAGACTGGCAGGCGTCGCTGCACCAGGGGAATCTCACGCCAGGACGCAAAAACGCCATTATCCACAGATTGCGCAGATTACGCAGACGCACGAGCAGTTAATCTGTGAAATCTGCGCAATCTGTGGATCATCTCTTCTTTGAGGCCTGGTAGTTACCGGTTTCGTAGCGTCTTTACGTGCTAGAAGGCTATCAGAGACTGCCGATGACGACTGCGGCGCCAGAGCAAGCAGACCAGACTACCGGCCGGCGGCAGCGCGTGCTTGCATGGCTGCTGCCGGCCTACTTCGACCGCCAGGAGCGTCGGCTGGTGCTGCTCGCGGTGATCGTCGGCGCGGCGGTCTGGGCGGTCGTCACCCTGCTCAAGCTGGCGGTGGAAGAACTGTTCGCCCTCACGCTGCACTGGGTGGAAAGCCTGCCCAGCCCTGCCTTTGTGCTGATCCCGGTGGTGGCCGGCAGCCTGATCACCGCCGCCATCGCGCTCTGGCGCTCGACTTATGTCTACTATCGGGAGAAAAACGGCCACGTCCACGCGCTCAACGCCGTGGAAGGCGACGGCATCGAGCCGACCATCGCCCTCTACTACAGCTCGGAGCCGGCGCTGGACCGCGCGCTGCTGGGTCGCGAAGGGGTGCGGGCGCGCTGGGAGATGCCCACCTTCAGCCTGGCGCTGCGCAAGTTTGGCGCCACCCTGGCCACGCTGGGTCTGGGCGCCAGCGGCGGGCTGGAGGCCAGCGTCACGCTGATCGGCGAGAGCGTGGCCGTGGGACTCTTCAAACCCCGGCAGCGCCGGCCGCGCTCGCTGCTCTTTTATCGTCTCTGGCGGCGCTGGCGCATCATGAACCAGGACGAGTTGCAGACGATCCAACTGAGCGGGGTGGCCGCGGCGGTGGCGACGCTGGTGGGCGCGCCGCTGGCCGGCGCGTTCTTCGCCACCGAGATCATGTACCGTCGGCGGCCCGTGGTGGACAAGCTGATCTTCGCCCTGATCGCGGCGCTGACCGCGTTCTTCCTCGGCCATTTCAGCTTTGCCGGCCACGTCAAGCTGGTGACGACGCCCTATGCGCCCGCGCCGCCCCTCACCTGGAGCTACTATCTGGCGCTGGTGACGCTGGGGGTGGCCGCGTCTTTCCTGGCCGGCTACTTTGCCCGGTTGCGGCTGCGTGCGCCGGTCTGGTTTGCCCGCTTCCTGCCCAACCCGTGGGCGCGCCACGCCGGCGGCGCAGTGATCACCGTGGCGGTGGCGTTGGCGGTGGTGGCGCTCACCGGCGAATCTCTTGACCTGATCCTGGGCACAGGCAGCGGGCAGGTGCGCCG
>JAPKMV010001003.1 GCA_026645635.1 Caldilineaceae bacterium | reverse complement strand
CAGAGGGCATCGTCGGCGCGTTCGGCCAGCAGATAGCGGCGGTCGCCGTCGGCGCCTACGCCGGTGACGGCATATTGGCCGGGGCGGATTCCGATATAGTGCGTGAATAGCCGGTCGGTCACGGCGCGCCAGCGCTGCGCCGAATCCAAATCGAGTTGTTGCAGCAGCGTCCAGTTCTCAGGAATCTCGATAGCGATGACCGGCGCGCGGCTGTCGAAGTCGACGCGCAGCGTGCCGTCATTGACCCGGTCGATCTCCGGCTGCCGGCGCAGGTCGAGCACGTTGGCCCGCGCGCCGATCAGCGGCGTGCCGCGCACACGCTCGGCGCCCACCAGCCAGGTGAGCGCCAGACGAGAGGCGTTGACGCGGTTCAGTTCGTTGCGGAAAGCGTACATGTCGGGTAGAAACTCGAAAGCCACGGCGCGCAGCAGGCCAAAGTTGAGCGCGGCGTTGGGATACTGCAGCGGGTCGCTGGTCCAGTTGACGATGCGAATGCCCTCGCCATCGGCGCGATCCGCCTGGAGCTTCTTGAGCAGGTTGGCAATGTGCAGGCCGCGGTGTTCGGGCAGCACGGCCAACGTCTGTGACTCGAGGCGGAATTCGCCGCGAAAACGCTGCGCCCAGTCGGCGGGCAGCGGTGCCCCGTCGAAGCGATAGAAGCCAAAGAGAAAGCCCGCAGGTTTGCCGTCGACGCGCGCCACCAATGACGTACCCGCGCCGAACTCCGCGCTGTGCAGGTCTGCGGGATAGAGGGTCTCCTCGTCGGCGCCCCACACCTGCCGCTGCATCTGGCGCAAGGCTGCGGCTTCAGCGGCGTCGGGCCGGCCGATGTCCACCGCGCCGATCACCTGGTGCGTCGGGTAATAGGAGTGCGGCCCGGCCGGGTCGTAGTAAACCACCTGCGCGCCGTCCAACGCTGCGGTGCAGCCGGTGACCAGTTCCTGGGTCAGTGCCGGGTCGGGCGCGGCCAGCCAGTGGACGCGCAGCGTGTAGGTGCGGCGGTGGGGCGGCTGCGCCTGGAGATGGCGCGGAAAGAGATAGCCGACCGCCACGCGCACATCCTCAACCGTGGCCAGCAGCAGCTTGCCGCCGATGCGGCCAAAGGTGGCGCGCAGAAAGTGGGGCGGAAAGAGCAGCGCGCCCTGCGTCGCCACCAGCGCCTGGCGGCAATTCTCCAGTTCATCCAGCCAACGCGCAGCGCCGGCGTCAAGCACAGTGATCTGCATAATCGACTTGGAATAGACCGCGGATTTGGTGGATTCGACAGATTCCCGCGGATCAATGCATTCCATCCGCGTCAATCCGCCTAATCCGCGTCATCCGCGGTCTATTTCAACCTGCTCCACGATTCGATTCCCATTCACCCCGCGCGCGCCTGGCGCGCGGCGTAGAGTACGATGCTGCCCGCCACCGCCGCGTTGAGGCTGTCCACCACGCCGTGCATGGGCAGCCGCACCAGGAAGTCGCACTTTTCCCGCGTCAGCCGGCTCAGCCCTTCGCTTTCGCTGCCAACCACCAGCGCCAGCGCGCCGTCGAGCCGCGCCTGGGCGAGGGTGGGCGTGCTTGGCTCGCTGTCCAGCCCCGCCACCCACACGTGGCGTTTTTTCAGTTCTTCGATGGTGCGGTTGAGATTGGTCACCTGCGCCACACGCAGATGCTCGACTGCGCCGGCGCTGGCATTGCTCACCGCCGCGGTCACTCGCGCCGCGCGTCGGTCGGGGATGACGACGCCGTGCACCCCCATGGCCTCGGCGGTGCGGATCAGCGTGCCCAGATTTTGCGGGTCTTGGAGATGATCCAGAATCAGGAGCAGCGGCGCTTCGCCGGCGCGTTTGGCGGCTGCCAGACACTCATCCAACTCGACATAAGGGTAGTCGTCGCTTTCCAGCGCCACCCCCTGGCTGTTGATCTGTTCCACGCGCAGCTTGTCA
>JAPKMV010001002.1 GCA_026645635.1 Caldilineaceae bacterium | reverse complement strand
GGCGACCGCTCGCGCACGCGGGTGACCGGCGGCTCCGGGCTAGGGCTTGCCATCGCCCGGCAGATCGTTGCGGCGCACGGCGGGCGCATCTGGGTGGACAGCCCGCCGCCAGGCGCAACGCATGGCGCCGAGTTTGGCGCCATGCTGCCGCGCGTCGCTGCTGAGTCAGCTTGAAGACCTTTCTGCCTAGAGAGTGTTTGTAAAGATCACTTTGACGCAGAGTCGCGGAGCCGCAGAGGCTCGCAGAGGAGAAGCAGAGGAGTTCTGCCAGTGTGTTCTCTGCGTTTCTCTGTAGCTCCGCGACTCTGCGTCAAAGTGGGGTGACTTTACAAACAGGATCATAGGCGCAAAGCCACTTCCTCCAGCCAGAGATCGTCAATCGATCTCAGTTCATGGCTGGATCAACGTGGCGCGTGTGTCCAGATACTCTTCTTTGGAGATTTCCCCGCGGGCATAGCGCGCCTGCAAGATGTCTAGGGCCGATTGTGCCGGCTGCTCAGGTTTGGCTGGCAGCGACAGGCTGAAGAGCCAGATGATCAACAGGATGACCGCGCCTGTGAAGCCGATGATCAGCAGCCAGCCAAACCACATGCCTCCCCAGTCAAAGCCCATCATCATACGGTGCACTCCTTTCTTCTCCGTAGACCCGACCTGGATTTAGCGTAGCACCCACTTGTGAAGTGAATGTGAATGGCGCTCTTCACATTTGCTTCAAATCTGGCATGTATGCTGAGTGCAGCGTTGTATTGTCCAAGTTCAACACCAAATCAGGAGTAACTATGTTTCTCACACGCACGGGATCGATAGGTTTGATTGTCGTTGCAATCCTGGCCGCATGTCTTAGCCTGCTGGGCTGGGGCAGCGCCCAGGCCAGCGCCCCCGCCCCGGCCACCAATATTGGCAGCGGCGCTGTCTTGCAGCAAGGCTCACCCATGACCGACACACAGCACGCCGAGCACAATATGCCCGCCGGTGCGCCGGTGCAGCAAGGCTCACCCATGACCGACACGCAGCATGCAGAGCACAATATGCCCGCCGACGCCGCCGCGACGGATGCGCCGCGCCAGCAAGGCCCAGCCGGCATGGGCGACATGATGGCCAAGATGGCCGACATGCAGGGCATGATGGCGCGCATGCAGCGCATGATGGCCACCGACATGATGGGCGGCGACATGCCCATGTCCGCGGACATGCAGGAGCGCATGAGCGAGATGATGGATATGATGGGCGAGATGCAGGGCATGATGGCCGACATGCAAGGCATGATGGCCGGCGGCATGATGGGCGGCGAAGCCTCCGGCGGCATGGCCGGCATGGGCCAGGCCCAGGGCGGCGGCATGATGCAGGGTGGCGGCATGATGAGCCAGATGCCAATGATGGGCACGGTGATCATGGTCATGCCCATGCCGATACAGGGTGGGATGATGCAGGGCATGGACATGGGCAAGATGGTGGGGCAAATGCCGATGATGCAGGGCGGCATGGACATGGGCGGCATGATGGGTGGCCAGAATGGGCCGCAAGGCGGCCCGCCTGCCGCCGCCGCTGACGCAAAGGGAGATGGCAACCCAGCGGCCGCGCCGCAGACCGCGAAACTAGGCGACATCGAAGTCAAGGTGACGCCGCCCGACCTGACCAACATCCAGGGTGAGACGATCGACTTCACGGTCGACCTCAACGCCACCGGCGCCGATCTCAGCTTCGACCTGGCCAAGCAGGCGACGCTGCTCATCGGCGACCACAAGATGCCGGCGGAAGCGTGGGAAGTCACGCTGGATCACGGCCACCACGTCGCCGGCGTACTCAAGTTCCCGGCGCACATGCAGGGCGCGGTGGAAGGCGCCACGGTCGTCTTCACCGACCCGGCGGGCGGCCCGGAGGCGAGCGTGAGCTGGACGACCGCGGAATAAGGTTACCTGTACTAGACTCAAAC
>JAPKMV010001001.1 GCA_026645635.1 Caldilineaceae bacterium | reverse complement strand
GGCGCCACCGTCGCGGGAGAGGTGCACCAGGCCGTCATCGCTGCCCGCCCAGAAGACGCCCGGTTCGTGGGGCGACTCGCGGAAGCTATAGATCGTGGCGTAGTGCTCGGCGCCGCTGGTGTCCAGGGTGATCGGCCCGCCCGACGGCCCCAGTTTGCTCACGTCGGCGCGGGTCAAGTCGGGGCTGATCACCTGCCACGAATTGCCCTCGTCCACCGAACGGAAAACCACGTTGCCGCAAGTGTAGAGCACGTTCGGGTTGTGCGGCGAGAAGAGAATCGGGTAGGTCCACGGGAAGCGGTAGCGCGCCTCGCCCACGCCGCGGCCGTGCAGGTCTTCCGGCCAGACGTTGACGAGTTGAATCTGGCCGTGGCGGCGGTCGGTGCGCTGGAGCGAGCCTTGCCCGCCGGGCGACGAGCCGACCGCGCCCACATAGACGATGTTCACGTCGTCGGGCTTGACCGCAATGTAGCCACTCTCACCCGTGCCCACTACCTCGCAGTCGGCCCAGGTGACGGCGCCCGCGATGGTGTCGCTGGGCACGCAGACGCTGGAGTTGTCCTGCTGCGTGCCGTAGACGCGGTAGGGGAACTCATCGTCGATGTCCATGTGGTAGAACTGGGCGGTGGACTGGTTGTAGATCGTGCTGAAGGACTCCGCCGCGTTGAAGGAGACGCACGCGCCGCCGTCGTTGCCCTCGATCAGCCGGCGGTTGTTGCGCGGGTCGATCCAGAGGTCATGGTTGTCGCCGTGGGGTGTGGGAATTTCCGTGAAGGTTTTGCCGCCATCAGTGGATTTGTGCATGCCCAGGTTGAGCACGTAGACCGTCTCCTCGTCCTGCGGGTCGGCGTAGATGTGCATGTAGTACCAGGGGCGGCAAAGCAGGTCGGAGTTGTCGGTGAGCTTCTGCCAGGTCGCGCCGAAGTCGTCGGAGCGGTAGAGGCCGGAGGCATCCTTCGCCTCGACGATGGCCCAGATGCGGCCCGCCTTCACCGGCGAGGCGGCTACGCCGATCTTGCCCTTGAGCGACTGCGGGAAACCCTGGTTCAGGCTGATCTCCTCCCAGGTGTCGCCGCCGTCCAGCGAGCGCCAGAGGCCGCTGTCCGGGCCGCCGCTGCTCAGCTCCCAGAAGTTGCGGTGGGTCTGCCAGATGCTGGCGTAGACGATGTCGGGATTCTGCTCGTCGAGGCAGAGGTCCACGGCGCCGGCGCGCTCGCTCTTGAAGAGCACCTTCTCCCAGGTGACGCCGCCGTTGCGCGAGCGGTAGACGCCGCGCGCGTCGTTGGTCCCGAAGGCGTGGCCCAGCGCGGCCACATAGACGATGTCCGGGTTGCGCGGGTGGACGCGCACGCGACCGATGTGGCGGGTGTCGTCCAGGCCCAGGTGCTGCCAGGTGCGCCCGCCGTCGGTGGACTTGTAGACGCCGTCGCCGTGAGAGACATCGGTGCGGATCGTCGTCTCGCCCATGCCGGCGTAGATGATGTTGGGCGCGGCATCCGGCACGCAGAGCGCGCCGACGGAGCCGGTCTTGAAATAGCCGTCGGAGATGCAGCGCCAGGTCGTGCCCGCGTCTTCGGTTTTCCAGACGCCGCCGGCCACTGCGCCGAAGTAGAAGACCGCCGGGTTGCGCGGGTCACCGGCCACCGCTACGACGCGCCCGCCCCGCGTCGGCCCAATGTTGCGGAAACGAAAGGCGTCCAGCACGGTGGACAGCGTCAACGGTGCGCTCATGAGGAGACTCCTGTGGTGTGAGGGTGGTGGGTTGATAATCTCCAATCTCCAATCTCCTGAGTGAGCAGAGATTGGAGATTGGAGATTAGAGATTTGGTTACGCCGCCGGCGCGAGCACGAAATAGTAGACGGCCAGGAAATGACAGATGCAGCCGCCGAGCACGAAGAGGTGCCAGATGGCGTGGTTGAACGGAATGTGCTTCGACCG
>JAPKMV010001000.1 GCA_026645635.1 Caldilineaceae bacterium | reverse complement strand
GGTGGCAGGGAACGCGTCGGTGATGCTGACGCCGGCAGCGTCGCTGATGCCACTGTTGCTCACGCGCATAGTGTAGCGGATCGCCTGTCCGGGCGTCAGCCCAGGGTTGGGGCTGCTGCTGATGTTGACGGCAAGGCTCACCTGCGGCGTCAGCGGCCCGCTGTCGGTGCTGGTGTTGTTGGCCGCGGTGAGGTCGGCCACAGTGGCCGGTGGCGTTACCGCGGCGGTGTTTGCCAGGCTGCCGGTTGCGCCCGCAGCGATGGTTCCGGTGACGCTGAAAGCGACGACTGCGCCGCTGGGCAGATCGACTGTCTCGCTGATCGCGCCCGCGCCGCCGGCATGAGCGCAGGCGCCGCCCCCGCTCACCACGCTGCATGTCCAGCTTGCGCCCGTGATCGTGGCGGGCAAATCGTCGGTGACGACCGCGTCTTCCACGGCATTCGGCCCGAAGTTGGTGACAGTGATCACATAGGTGACAGATGCGCCGGGCACGCGCGCCCCGGCAGCTACAGCCTTGACGATGCTCAAATCGGCCGCCGGGAGCAGTTCACCGCCCGCGCCGCTGGCCGCCGCAAGCAGGTGGTCGTTGGCATCGCGATAGGTGGCGACGGCTGGGTTGGCCAGCAGGTTGGCGCTGGCGGGCAGCACGGTGATCACCATCGGATCCGCGCCGGTGCAGCCGTATTGGGCGCGGGCGGTGACGGTGGCGGTGTAGACGCCCGGCGTGTTGTACTGGTGGGTGAAGGTGGCGCCGAGCTGGTAGGGCGCCGCCGGGCTGCCGTCGCCGTAATCGAGGGTGTAAGAATAGGGTTTGCGCCCGCCCAGAGCCAACTCGTCCACGGTGAACTGGACGGTTTCACCGGCGATGATGGCGGCCGGCGCTGCGGCAAAGGGGCGCAGGCCAGTGAAGGTCGCGCCCAGGTTGAAGATCAGACCGCTGTGGTCGCGGCCGCCCAGCGCAGCATGGCCGCCGTGGCGGTTGTTGAGCAATTGTACGCTGAGGAAATTGATGCCCGACTGGATTCCTGGCGTAGCATCGAAGGTGTCCGCGGCGCCGGCGCCGACCTCCCGACCCAGGTAGACGCCATTGAGATAGATGTCGGAGACGTCGTCGCCGGCTGCCTGGATGGAGGCGCTCAGCCCGGTGGCGTTGAGCGGCAGACAGAAGGGTTGGCGGAAGAAGGTGAAGTTGCCCACGGTTTCGGAAATGGTGTGAATCGCCACCCATTCCGCCGCGAGATTGGCCGGCTCCGCCCAGTATATAAACTCCGCCGTGTTGGATGCCACCACCGGTGCCCAGGCGGAATCATCGAAGCGAGTCAGCCGCGGGTTGTCGTTCCAGCCCGTGGGCGGCAGACCATCCTCGCCCTGGTAGACGCCCTTGAAGGACGCGCACGCGTCGAAGTCGCACCAGGGCCGGCTGCCCGTGGGCGGGATGGTCGTGCTGCTGGTCAAGACCAATGTCCCGCTGATGTCCTCCGTTGAGAGGGTGGGGAGGGTCTGTGCGGCGCCGCCCGCGCTGGCGTTCGGGATCACGGCGAATCTAAGGGCACCGGTTGTTCCCGGCGGCGCGTCCCCCATGTTCCAGGTGATGACGCCGCCGCTCTCGCTGCCGCCGCCGGTGATGCTGCCGGGGACGAGCGTCGTGTTGGCCGGCAGTGTGTCAGTGACGACAATGCCGTAGGCTGTCGCGTAATGGGAATTGTAGCCCTCGATGGTGTAGGTCACCGGCTGGCCGACATAGAACGGGCCGCTGGCGCGCTTCGTCAGCTTGATGTACGGCGCGATGACTAGGTCGCTGTCGGTGAAGGTGTTGCCCGCCGGGTTGATGTCGATGCCGTTGGCGCCGTCATCCGCGATGGTGGCGCGGTTGGCCACGACGGCCGCGGGCTGAACGTCTGCCCGGACGCGCACGGTGAGCGTCAACGTGCGTGCTTCGTT